>JBAZBT010000128.1:0-2509 GCA_041671345.1 Candidatus Micrarchaeia archaeon | reverse complement strand
CCGCACTCAAGGAGCGCGGTGACTGCCGTTTCTCGCGAGCTTCCGCAGCCAAAGTTCCTGCCTGCCACTATGAAGTCGCCCTTCTTTACCTCACGCGCGAACTCAGGGCGGTGCTCAATAAATGCCACCTTGGCAAGCTCGCGCTTGTCAGTGGTGATGTTGTAGCGGCCTGGCGTTATCAGGTCGGTGTTTATTGAGTTGCCGAATTTCCATACGCGCATAGCATCACATCAAATATTTCCTTGGGCATGCAATTGCCCGCCATTTCCTCGCGGCTGCAATCGCTTGCCCTCGTTTCATCTTCTATTTCAGGTACTTCCTCGGGTCTGCGATTTTCCCCTCAAGCGCGGACGCAGCGGCAACAGCCGGCGAGGCAAGGTAGATTTTCGCCTTGGGCGAGCCCATCCTTCCCGTAAAGTTGCGGTTCGAGGTGGAAATGCAGACATCATCATCTCCCAGCACGCCCATGTGCCGTCCTAAGCACGCGCCGCAGCCTGGCGGGGCAATGGTGGCGCCCATTTTGGAAAATTCCATCAGGAACCCGTTCACCAATGCCTGCTCATACACCTGCCTGCTTGCAGGCGTCACGATGAATTTCACGCCTTCCTTCACTTTCTTTCCCTTCATTATCTTGTAAGCGACTGCCAAATCCTCCAGCCTGCAATTCGTGCAAGAGCCGAGAAACACTTGCGTGATTGGCGTGCCTTCCACCTCTGCAATCGGCACACCGCGGTCAATGTCAGGCGGCGTGGAAACAGTGGGCTCGAATTTTGAAATGTCTATGGTGAGCACCTGCTCAAAATGGGCGTCAGGGTCAGAGCGAAGCTCCTCAAACGGCTGATAGCGCCCCTGGCTTTCAAGGTACGCGCGCGTCTGCGCATCAGCTGGCACGATGCCTGTCTTTGCCCCAATCTCCGCGCACATGTTGCAAAGCGTGAGACGCGAGGGAACGTCAAAGTCGGCAATTGCGCTTCCCCCAAATTCCACCACCTTGTAGTTTGCGCCCTCGGAAGACAGGTCGCGCGCAATGCCAAGGATGACGTCTTTGGGGTAAACGCCGAATGGCAATTTTCCCTCAAGGTTTATCCTTATCGTCTCAGGCACCTTTACCCAAGCCTTGCCTGTTGCCATTGCTACGGCAGCATCCGTGGAGCCAAAGCCGCAGCACATTGCGCCCATTGCCCCGCCAGTAGGCGTATGCGAATCCGCGCCAAGAAGGAAAGTATTGGGATAGGTGAACTTCTCAGCCATGAGCTGGTGGCACACTCCGTCAAAGTGCATTTTTATGCCCTGCTCTGAGCAGAAGCGGCGGATTTTCGCATGCATCTCCGCAAACTGCGTGGAAGGCGCAGGGAAGGCATGGTCGAAGAAGATGAATATTTTGCTTGGGTCAAATACTTTAGTGGCAATTTCGTGGAAAGGCTCAATCGCCCATGCAGTGGTGGTGTCGTGCGCAAGCACATAATCCACGGAAATTACCGCAGTGTCCCCTATAGCAAGCTTCCTTCCGGCATGCGCCGAGAGGATTTTCTGCGAAAGTGTCATTCCAGCCATGTTTTGTACCCTGTCACTGATTTTTGGTTGTCTCCAGGACTAAATAGGTTGTGGTCTCCTTCACGCCGCTGCACGCGCGCACGGCCTCCACAATCACGTTTATCTGCGGCAGGCTGTCGCTTTGGGCGAATATCATCACGTCAAGGTTGCCGGTGAGCTCGTATATCTCCTTAACCCCCGAAACCCCGCGCAGCCTTTCCACAATTGCCGCAGTCTTGACCTTCTCGTCGGTCACTGCGCCGATGAATACCGATATTCCGCTTTCCATATAAACACCCCTTAAATCTCCCGCATCCATTTCCTGCCCATTCTCAGGCATCCTCTGCAATTCATGCCATGCCTTTTCTCATATCGAAAAATCAAACAAGTCCTTCTCCTTTTCCTTGAGCCGCGCCAAAGCCTTTTCCACTTGCGCGTCGGTCATCCCCATCCCAAGCGAGTCGGAAAGGTAGCGGAGCACGTTCTTTCCCGAATAGCCGCCCACCACAAGCCTTCTCTTCTTCCCTATGCTCTCAGGGGAGAATGCCTCGTATGATTTTCCCTCGCGAAGCACTGCGGCAAGGTGCGTGCCGCCCTTGTGCCTAAACACATTCTGCCCCACTATGGGCGCAAAAGGGTCGGTCGGAAGATTGGTCATCTGCGAGAATGTTTCAGAAAGCGCCACAAGCTTTTCCACGCTTATGTCCTTCCTCTGCCCGTAAAGCACCTGGAGCGCCATTGCCACCTCTGCGATTTTCGGTATTCCCGCCCTCTCGCCCGCGCCGTTTATGGTGGCATGTATGCAGTCAGCGCCGGCCTCCACCCCAGCAAGCGAGTTTGCAAGCGCAAGCCCCAAGTCATTGTGGCAGTGCAGGTCAATTCCCGCCTTTGTTGCCGCGCGCACCTCCTTTATCACCGAGAACATGAGCGCCGGCGTCATCATCCCTACAGTGTCGGTTATCGAAATCCTGTCCGC
>JBAZBT010000127.1:345-2519 GCA_041671345.1 Candidatus Micrarchaeia archaeon | reverse complement strand
AAGCGGGCCGGAGCGCTCAATGTCCGGGACCGCGGAATCGGTTATGTGCAGCACGGACATGCCGTGCAGCGCCTTGACTACCTGGGGGGCAACTGCCTTGAGGCAAATCGCCCTGATTTTCGACATTTTCACCGGCTTGAGCATGCATTACCCCTTATAACCCATTCTGCGCCTGGAAACCCGTCCCCATCCCCGTAGTGCTCATATGTCCTGCGAAATCTCGGCAACATCGGTGTCCGACAGCCTTTTTGCGCGGATGGAAGCCGCCTGCTTTTTCGCAGCGCCCAATATGGCTCCGACTTCGCCCTCAGTCTGCTCGCGCCTCTTTGCATGTATTTCGTTCTTCGCCTCGACCGCCTTTTCCTGCGCCCTGGAGACAATCTCCACCGCAGACTCGCGCGCGGCAGCCTCGATGCGCGCGGCTTCGGCGCGGGCTTCCTCCACCTGCGCGGCTGCGGACCTTTCGGCGTCCTTCAGCGCGCGCACCTGCGCGAGAAACTCCCCCTCGTGGTGCTGCTGGCGGTCGGAAGAATGGGCGTGAGAAGCAGAATGTTCGTGTCCTTTAATGCCCTCTGAACCTTTTGTCATTTCAATTCACCTGCCCAATTGGTTCTTGGAAAAAGTGAAGCCTATATTCAAGGCAATTGTTTAAAAGGATTTCTTCGGGTCAGACGAAAAGCGCAACTGCCTGCCCAGGGGCGGCGCCCAAACCCGCCGCCCGCAGCCTTTACAAAAGTTCCTTCGCAAACTTCAGCTGCACGGCATAGAGCGCAAAGCGCACGTCCCCTGCCTGCGCGCCCCTGCCGTTGCCGGCCAGCCAGTCCAGCACGCGGCTTCCAAGCGTAAGGTCCTCAAGCGCGCCGTCAATCCCCTTCTCGGCAATGTGCAGGAAGAAAAGCGCGGATGCAATCCCTTCGGCGGTCGCATTTTTCGGCACGTCCTTCAAGTCCATCGCATCAGCCAGCATTTCCCTTCCAACCGCCCTTTTCCCAAGCGCGCGCGCAAGCACCGCAGCCGCAAGCGCAGCCTCGGGCGAAAGGTACAAAACGCCGCCCTTGTCGTCAAGCCTGCTCTGCGCGCCCACCTTGGCCTGGAGCTTCAGCATCCCCCCCAATTTCGCCAGCTGCCTTTTCACGTCCACGCTTGCAAGCTTCCTGCTTTCCATTTCCCTCGCGGGCAGCCCGCGCGCCGGCTGGGACTCGATGACGCTCATGAGAAGCCTGCCGGCTGCAACTTCCACCGCGAGCTTTCCCGCCTTGCCCACGGACTCGCCCCTGTTGGTGATTCCGGGGAAACTGCGCACGTATTCGTGCACCAGGTCATGCGTGATTCTTTGCTTCATTTGCTCACCTTTGGCCCGTTCAGGAACAGGCCCCATGCCTGTTCAGGCAGCATTTTTGTCAGGTAAAACTCCAGCGTTTCGAACATCTGCTTTCCCGTCTCCGGCGCGTCTTTCCAGTATTGCATGTATTCCGCCTTTATCCTGGCGGCATTCCCGCTTTTCAGGAAATTCTCCCGCATGCCAATCCACCCGGACACGAACTCATCGTGCATCATCTTCATCTCGGGCGCAGTGGGCTCGCCAATCGCCTTGCCCATGAACCTGTCAAGCGCAGACAGCTTTTCCGCCTGCCTGGTGGAAAAGTCGCCGATGTCTATCCTGACGGCATTCCCGTCCCAGGGCACCATGAAGTTGCCTGCGTGCGAATCGTCCGTCCACGTGGCAAGCTGCTGCGCCATTATGCGCGAGATGGATGCGAGAAAATTCCTGCGCGCCTGGCCTGCCGCCCCAGGCGCAATTTCATCATATCGCAGCGAGCCTGGCAGGCCGCCTGCTTTCTTGAACTTGAAAAGCGTCATCCCTGGCACCATTTCCATCACGGACAGGTCCCCCCTGGCTGCTATCCTGTAGCCCGGCTCCACCCCGAGCAGGCGAAGCACATTGTGCCCGAACGCCTCGCGCGCCACCACGCTCCCGTCCGCTTCCCTGTCTATTTTTGCAATGAACCGCTTGCCGTTTTCGGCAGTGATTTCAAACACGCGCGCGGTGCCTGGGAACCTTGTGGCCTTCAGCCCCAGCGTAATATCCGTGCCGAATTTCTTGGCAAGCAAAAGCTGCAGCTCGCCTGAGCGGCATAAAAGCTCATGCGGAAGCTTGGTGGTTTCCAGCATTC
>JBAZBT010000127.1:0-335 GCA_041671345.1 Candidatus Micrarchaeia archaeon | reverse complement strand
AAAATCAACGATGCCGCCTCCCTTTGCCTTTCCGGACCATGTTTCATAGCTTTTCAAAAGCCCGCGCAGGCTGTAGTCCGCAATTTCATTCCTCTCGGCAACATCCGGGTACCTGTCGTCATAGTTGCGAAGCAGGGTTGCAAATTCCTTTGACTTCCCGGCAGGTATCCTGATGCCCCTCAGCCCCTCGTCCCTCATCACCTCGAGGATCTCAGGGGGCATTGCCGGGTCATTCAAGGCCTTATAGGTGGCATTGAGCCCGTCAAACTGCTGCTTTGCCCCCCCGCCCGCCGCCTTTCCCGCCCCCTCGCACGAAAGGGCCTGCGAGATCGGAA
>JBAZBT010000126.1:0-2529 GCA_041671345.1 Candidatus Micrarchaeia archaeon | reverse complement strand
GAGAAGCCATCTTTGCCACCAGGCAGCCGGCATTCTTGCCCTCTGTCTCCTTCACAATCGCGGGATTTTCCTTGAGGCGCGCCATGCCCTCCTCGAAAATGGTGTGCAATATGTCGGACTCGAATATCATGACGTCGTGGTAAATGTTAAACTTGAACGCGGTTTCATACTGCGCCGCCACGCACTTCTCCACAAGCGCGCGTGCCTCCTGTGCGTTCTTGCCCTCCCCTTCCTCCATCTCCTTCACGAGCGCGCGCACTTCCTTCTGCACGCTCTCGTCTTCCTCGAACCTTTTCGCCGCCTCGACATATTCCCCGCCCAGCCACAAGTCCAGCTTGCCGGAGGGTTTCTTCCCAAGGTTCAAATATCCCCAGAAAGACTGTGCAACCTGCAAGCCCAAATCGTCAATGTAATCGGTTCTCTCGACCTGCTCGCCGGAAAAGGCAAGCACGCGCGCCACAGAATCGCCCAGAAGCGCGTTCCTCAAATGCCCTATGTGCCATGGCTTGTTCGGGTTCACGGACGGGAACTCGATTATGGTCTTCCCTTCGCGCTCCTCTCCCACCCCGAACGCAGCCCCTTCCTTTTCTGCCGTTTCCACTACCTTTGCATAAAAGCCGTCGGACAGGAAAAAGTTGATGTAGGGGCCGGCGGTCTTTGCTTCTGCCACCTCTGGCGGCAGCTTGAGCTTCGCGCACACTTCGGTGGCGAGCTGCACCGGGCTCTTTTTCTCGCGTTTTGCAAGCGAAAAGCAAATGGACGTGGCAACGTCGCCAAACTGCCCCTTGGGCAGCTCCACCGACGCCTCAGCCTCGGCAAG
Source organism: Candidatus Micrarchaeia archaeon (assembly GCA_041671345.1). GTDB lineage: Archaea > Micrarchaeota > Micrarchaeia > Anstonellales > Anstonellaceae > UBA10161. The sequence goes on along the minus strand of JBAZBT010000126.1, from coordinate 1,709 downwards.
CGGCACGCCTGCCGCGCTCGAGATGGCTTCTGCCAGTTTTTTCTTCAATTGCAGGAACATGAGCAACTCTTGCCGCATCAATAATATAATGCTTCAGCCTTGCGCAAGCAATAAAAGGGGGTGCAGGCATAAGATGCACATGGCAGGCACAAAAGCACCGACTGCATTCACAAGCTTCGGTTCGCCCAGCGAGCCCGCCATCGAAAAAGCTGTGCTGGCGATTAACAGCGTCTTCAACGCCGTCTCCCCGGACTTTTCCACCCTCACCCCCAATGAAGTTGCCAAGCTCAACGGGGCATACAAGGAAATCACGAATTACCTGGCAGTGGCCAAGGCATCCGGCGACCAGAAAAAGATTGATACCGCCGAGCACTGGCTCAAGCAGCTGAACCTGCCGCGCGACGATTCCGCAAGCAAGCTTGTTTTCCTCGAAGGCAGGCTGAATGGGCTTGGCAACAAGCAAACAGAGGCAAGCAACATCCTGGCTTCAATAATCGGCAGCCAGGTGAACAAGGCGAGCATGGGCGCGCAGAAAGCGGCGCAATCAGTCTGATTTTCCGAAATGAAAAGCGAAACGGGCCCGATCTTCTTTGACCTTCCCACTTTTTCGCTCGGCGAAAAAGGGGTCCCTTTTTGCTGTGCAAAAAGTGGACGGTCAAAGTCTCGCCCGCTGCGCGGTCGATGGGATTTGAACTGCTCACTGCAGCTCTCACAATCCTACAAAAAAAACAAACGGGCCCGATGGGATGTGCATTTTGCTTTGGCACAATGCATCAGACATCGAGCGAAGCGTCGCTCGATGCTGATTGTCAGCACTCAAAAACGGGCCCGATGGGATTTGAACCCATGACCTTCAGATATCTTCACCGTTGGCTCATGCGCCCCGGTTGGGGGTGAACCATCAGGGGGATCTTCTCTCAGACATGTGCCCCCTAGGGTTAGAAGTCTGCCGCGCTATCCAGGCTGCGCCACGGGCCCGTGGCGCATTATTCGGCGTAATGAGGATTAAAAAGCATAGGGGAGGAATTGCGCCATGGAAACATTGCTGGCGAAAAAACTGCGCGCGCGGAAAATCGTAACCCTCCTCAAGCGTGCCTATCCCGATGCCGAGTGCTCCCTTGCGCATCAGACGCCGCTCCAGCTCCTCATCGCCACCATCCTCTCTGCGCAGTGCACGGACGCGCGCGTGAACATCGTGACGCCTGCGCTTTTCGCGCGCTACAAGACTGCGCGCGACTTTGCAAATGCCGGCATACGCGAGCTTGAGGCGCTCGTCCGCTCCACGGGCTTTTACCATAACAAGGCAAAGAACATCAAGGCGAGCTGCCGCATCCTGGTAGAAAAGCATCGGGGGCAGGTGCCGCGCACCATGGAGGAAATGCTGGAACTGCCTGGTGTCGCGCGAAAGACCGCAAACATAGTGCTCGGCAATTCCTACGGCGTGATAGAGGGCGTGCCGGTGGATACGCACGCCATCCGCATCAGCCACTTGCTTGGCTGGACGCGCGAGCGCCAGCAGGAAAAGATAGAGCGCGACCTCATGGCGCTCCTTCCGCGCGCCGACTGGCTGAAGATATCCGACCTGTTCGTGCACCATGGGCGCGCAGTCTGCATCGCGCGCCGCCCGAGGTGCGACATCTGCCCAGTAAGGAAATATTGCCCTCGGATAGGGTTGAAGAAATAGGAAAAGAAAATTTGGGGCCGCTGTG
>JBAZBT010000125.1:0-2669 GCA_041671345.1 Candidatus Micrarchaeia archaeon | reverse complement strand
TGCGCCAGATAGACAAGCGCGCCACCAAGCTCTCAGTCATCCCCGAAGTGTTCATCGCGCCCACGTTCCACGGCGCATCCGCCTCGCTTGCGGACATCACGATCGTGTGCTGGGGCTCCACCAAGGGCCCTGCGCTTGAGGCATTGAAGATGCTTGAGCAAAAAGGCGTGGCTGCGCGCCTCATGCACATAAGGTACGCCTCCCCGTTCCCGGCGTCCGCCGTCCTTTCCGCCCTCAAAGCCTCAAAAAACACCGTCATCCTGGAAGGCAACTCCGAGGCGCAGATGCGCACCCTCATACTCCAGAAGACGGGCTATTACATAGAGAAGGCATACCTGCGCTACGACGCGCGCCCGTTCACGCCCGAGGAAATCGCGGCGCACGTTTCCAAGCTCGCCGGAAGGAAGTGAAGTGGTATTATGGTTGCAGTGTCAGACTTGAACTCCGGGCATGCGCCCACATGGTGCCCAGGGTGCGGCGACTTCGGCATACTGGTGGCGCTCAAGGGCGCGCTTGCAAAGCTGGGGATCCCGCCCCACGAGACCGTGGTGGTCTCCGGCGTGGGCTGCGGCTCCAAGCTTCCGCATTTCATAAGGACATACGGGTTCGAAGGGCTGCACGGCAGGTCGCTCCCCCCCGCGCAGGGCATCCATCTCGCCAACAGCTCGCTCACCGTGGTTGCGGTGGGCGGCGACGGCGACGGCTACGGCATCGGCATGGGGCACTTCGTGCATGCCATGCGGCGGAACATGGACTTCACCTACATCGTGCAGAACAACGAGATATACGGCCTGACGACGGGCCAGGCCTCCCCCACCACGAGGCAGGGGGTAAAGACTCGCTCCACGCCCAACGGCGCGATAGAGCGCGAAGTGAACCCCCTCATGGTCTCCCTCTCCGCCGGCGCAACATTCGTCGCGCGCGGCTTTTCCGGCGACATACCGCACCTTACGGGCCTGATTTCACAGGGCATTGCCCACCGCGGAATCGCGCACATCGACGTTTTCCAGCCCTGCGTGACATGGAGGAAGGACCTCCCCTACGACCTGTACCAGAAAAGGATATACAAGCTCGAGGCGGAAGGGCACGACCCGTCGAGCCTGGACGCGGCAATGAAGCGCGCGCAGGAAACCGAGCGCTGGCCCATCGGCGTTTTCTACAAGGCGGAAAAGCCGATATACACGGACGAGCTGCCTTTCATAAAGGACGTGCCGCTTGCAAGACACGACATCTCCTCCACCGACATCTCAAGGTACATCGAGGAGTTCATGTGAAATTTCCCGCTGCCATTGCTTTTTTTTCACCTCGGAAAACCCAAACTGTTATATATCTTCACGCCGTTCTTTTTGCGTAAATCGGAAAATTTTTCATCGCGCGTTCTTTTTTTGGTGCGGTCACGAATCGAGGTGGGAAAATGGCAGGATACATCCGCAATTTCATGAAAAAGCATTACAAGCACTTCAACGCGGCAGTCGTGGCGGATGCATCGCAGGCATACTGCGACATCGTGGATTCCGGCGGGAAGATGATGGTGACGCTTGCCGGCGCCATGAGCACCGCGGAGCTGGGCAAGTCGCTTGCGGAGATGATAAGGCAGGGCAAGGTGCACGCCATCACCTGCACTGGCGCGAACCTCGAGGAGGACGTCTTCAACCTCGTGGCGAACAAGCACTACAAGCGCGTGCCGCACTACCGCCAGCTCTCACCGCAGGACGAGCTTGACCTTTACAACGACGGCTTCAACCGGGTCACCGACACGTGCATCCCGGAAGACGAGGCGATGAGGCGCATAGAAAAGGAAGTGCTCAAGCTCTGGCAGAGGCATGAAAAGGAAAACAAGCCGTCGTTCCCCCACGAGTACATGTACGAGCTTCTCAAATCCGGCGTGCTTCGGGAGCACTACGAAATCGACCCAGCCGACAGCTGGCTTTTGGCGGCTGCGGAGAAAAACCTCCCGATGTTCGTGCCAGGCTGGGAAGACTCCACGCTTGGCAACATGTTCGTCTCCCAGGTGATAAAGGGCGGGCTTTCCTCCTACACGCCCCTGAAGCGGGGCGCGCAGTACATGGAGGAGCTCATCAACTGGTACAAGGCGACCTCGCCGAATCACAAGATAGGCTTTTTCCAGATAGGCGGCGGCATTGCGGGCGACTTCCCCATCTGCGTGGTGCCGCTCCTCATCCAGGACCTGAAAATCGAGAAAACGCCCTTCTGGTCGTACTTCTGCCAGATATCGGACAGCACGACGAGCTACGGCTCATACTCGGGCGCAGTGCCCAACGAGAAGATAACCTGGGGCAAGCTGGACGCATCCACTCCGCGCTTCGTCATCGAGTCGGACGCCACCATAGTCGCCCCTCTCGTGTTCGGCTATGTTTTGGACTGGTAAGGCGCGCCAAGCGGGCGCCCGCCCTGCACAGGCGTGTTTTGGATTGGCAGGCGCGCCATCCTGCACGGCCGGAGATTGCGCTTGCGCGCGTGCCGGGCTGGTGGAAAATCAGAGCTTGGCAATCTTTCCCATCGTCTCGGCAAAGGTGCGCACTTCATCTTCCGTGTTGTAAAGGTAGAGCGATGCGCGCACCGCGCCTTTTGGGAAGCCAAGCGCGGCGGCGCCAGGCTCAGCGCAGAACACTCCCGAGCGGAGCGCGATTTTCGAAAGCGAGTCGGCC
>JBAZBT010000124.1:0-2732 GCA_041671345.1 Candidatus Micrarchaeia archaeon | reverse complement strand
ACGTTAGGAGATACGGATATATATACCCCTAGGGGGCAGAAGCCCACCAGGGGAGCCCCAAAGGGTTCGCCCCAGTTGATGTTCATGGCCAGATATTGCCCGAAGTGCGGGAAACCCGACACCGATGCCCCTTTCCATGGCGAGCTTTGCATGGAGTGCACAAAGACGATGATAGGCGAGCTGCCCAATGTGCAGGTGACCATTTGCGCCAAATGCGGGGAAGTGCTTGACAAGGGAAGGAAGAAGAAGGAAACAACCGTCCAGGAGGAGGCCACGCGCCTTCTCAAGCTCAAGGGCACTGCGCCAGTTTATGCGGAAGACATGGCGAGCGTGGAATACGACACGCCATCAGGCAGGATAAAGCGCGATTTGCTGGTGCTTGTCAAAAAGGAGCAGTGCGTGGTCTGCGCGCGCAGCAACTCGCAGTACTTCGAGGCGATAATACAGATACGCGGCGACGACAGGCTGAAGGTGGAGAGGATGGTGGAAATCCTCACCAAGCGCGTGGAGTCGCGCTCGTTCATCCCCAAGATAGACGAGCTGAAGGAAGGGATTGACATTTACTGCGGAAGCCGCAACGAGGCGATTGCCGCGCTCAACGCGCAGAAGCTGGGCTTCCAGCGCACGGAAAAGCTCGCGGGCGAGAAGAACGGGAAGCGCCTGTACAGGACCACGCTCCTGGTGCGCCTCTAATTCCCGACCGTGTTTTCTGCTTTCCCTTCCACAAACGCCTCGATGTTCCCGCGCGTGGTGTCCAGAATCCTTTGCAATGCCTCGCTTGAGTTGAAGGCGTTGTGGGGCGTGATTATCACGTTTGGCTTGTTCAGGAGTATGTGGTTTGCAAGCACTGCCTTCAGGTCGCATTCGCCTGCGAATTCCGGCGAGATCACCTGCCTTTCCTCCTTCACGTTGCACTCCTCCTCCAAGACGTCAAGCCCTGCCCCGCCAATCTGCCCCGAGTCAAGCGCGGAGAGGAGCGCCTTTGCATCCACCAGCCCGCCGCGCGCAGTATTTATCAGGATGGCGCCCTTCTTCATCTTTGCAATGCTTTCCGAGTTTATCATGTGGCGCGTTTCCTGCGTCTGCGGGGCATGAAGGGATATTACATCCGATTTTGCCAGCAACTCGTCAAGCGTGACAAGCCTGCACTTGAATTTTTTCGCCTCCTCGGGAGTTAAATGAGGGCTTGTTGCAATGACTTTCATGCCGAAAGAGCGCGCCATTTTCGCAACATGCTGCCCGATTTTGCCCAAGCCCACGATGCCAAGCGTCTTTTTTTCAAGGTCGAACGCGCGCAAGCCCGTCGTGGTGAATTCCCCGCGCCGCGTCCTTTCCATTGACTGTGGGATTTTCTTCACAAGCGAAAGCATGAGCGCCACTGCATACTCTGCGACCGTTTCAGAGCCGTAGGAGGGCACGTTGCACACCGCGATGCCGTGCGACTTGCAGGCTTTGAGGTCGACATGGTCATAGCCGGTGGAGCGAGTGGCGACAAGCTTCACGTTCGGAAGCTGTGCCAGCTCCTTTTCTCCGATGCGCGAATAGATGAAGACTGAAAGCACGTCGGCGAGGGCTGCCTGCGGGATATTCTTTTCAGTTAGTGCGCCCTCAATGAAGAGAAGCCTGTGCTTCCTTCCCAGCTTTTTCTTCAGGTAGTCCTTTTCCCAGCCCTCAAGCTCGAAGAATGCGATGGTAGCCACGAAATCCCGCCGCGCAATTGTGCGCAGCACCCGTTTTTGCATTGGCGCTTATAATTGATGCTACTCGCGGGAAAAATAGTCCTTGAATCTTGCCATGTCGGGCTTTTCCCCCCTCTTCCCCCGCTCCACGCACCATTTCCTTGCAATGACTTCGTGCTCCAGCAAATCGCGCTTGAGCTTCACTGCATCGGGCTCCATGTTCTCCTCGCGCACGAAGCTGATTGGGCAGAGCGCGCCCTTCTTGATTGTCCTTCCGTCAAGCTCAAACGGGTAAAGTCTGCATACGAACGGGCGGGAATGGTATATGGCGCAGCTGTAGTCGTCATGCAGGAAAATGCAGTTCCTGCCCAGCCGCCTGATTATGATGAACCACTCGTCCACGCCTTTTTCATGCTTCACTAGGAGCGGGTAATGGGGCGTCCTGCGCGAATCTATGTTGCGGGAAAACTCCAGTATTTCCTCCGGGCGCATAGCGGCGTTGTCCACCAGCCGCAGTGCCTCGGGGATGGTAAGCACCACCGCAAGCCCGCGGCAGCATTTTGCATTGCACGCCCGGCAGGAGTTTATTATTTTCGGGTTCTGCTTCACCATGCTATCATTCGTGCATTTCCCCGCTCCGATTTTTAACACTTAGCGGCAAAAGTGTTCTGATAACATGGACGCCGTACTCGAAAGGCAGCTTCAGAAGGGATGGGACTCCGCCTGCAAGGTGCTGTTCGGGCAGGAGATGGGCGCGCTATCTGATTATTCAGGATATTTGTCCGAGTGGAACATGAAAAGCGCGCGAGCAAAGTCTAGCATCTCGGGCAAGGAAGTGACGCTTGTTTCGACTGATTACCCGAAAAGCGCGCGGTTTGCCTCTGCGGATGAAATCAGGCTGAATAAGGACTATGCGCTTTCAATCAATCAGATAAAGGACCTGGACAGCCTGCTTTCTGCTCTTTCTGACAAGTGCGAGTACGCTGGCAACAAGCACCTTGGCAACAACATGCTCGTTGAGTCGTCGGATGTGGTCACTGATTCGCAATATGT
>JBAZBT010000123.1:0-2768 GCA_041671345.1 Candidatus Micrarchaeia archaeon | reverse complement strand
AAAACACGGACCAAGAAAATCCTGGCGAAGAAAATAACCGGTGTCAAGATGAAGGCAAAACGAAAACCAATGAAGGCTGCAAGCGCCAAGGCAGCGAAAGCCCCGGCCCCCGCAAGGGTGCCGTCGCATGCAAAAGCAGCCAAAAATCCCCCCTCCCTAAAAGAGCGGCGCAGGCCGCGCTGCATCGTGCTTGCCGGCTTTGGCCTCAACGCCGAGGCGGAGCTTGCGCACGCGTTCTCCCTTGCAGGGGCGGACTCCGAAATCGTGCACTTCTCGGACGTCTCCTCGGGCAAAAAAAGGCTCTCCGACTACGAGATATTTGCAATCCCCGGCGGCTGGTCTTTCGGCGACGACATTGCAGGCGGGCGCGTGCTCGCGAACAAGCTTCGGCACACCTTCCGCTCGCAGTTCGACGCGTTTGTGGCGTCGGGCAAGCCAATCCTCGGCGTGTGCAACGGCTTCCAGACGCTGGTCAAGCTCGGCGCGCTGCCCAACATTTCCGGGGCGTCATCGCAGGAATCCACCCTCACGTTCAACAAGAGCGGCAGGTTCGAGGACCGGTGGGTATACCTCAAGCCGCAGAAGTCGGCGTGCAAATATTTTGAGGGCGTGCCGTTCATCAACTGCCCTGTGCGCCACGGCGAGGGGCAGTTCGTGCCGCGGGACAAATCTACGCTCGAGGCGCTTTCCAGGGCGGGCATGGTGCCCATAAAGTACTGCGACGAGAGGCTCGATGACTCGGCGGGCTATCCCCAGAACCCCAACGGCTCGGCGGAAAACATAGCCGGCATCTGCGACAAGACGGGAAAAATACTCGGGCTCATGCCGCATCCCGAGTGCAGCGTCAGCCGCACAACGTTCCCGCGCTTCACGGCAGGCATCTCATCCGAGAAGAACAGCCAGCGCTTCTTCGCAAACATCGTCGCCGAGGGCGCAAGGCACCTCTGAGGCCCGCACATGCTCCTCGCGCTCTTCATCGCACTCGGCCTGTCCATGGACTCGTTCGCGGTCGCCATTGCATGCGGCGCAGCCTCCAGGAAAAACAGGCTCCGCCATGCGGCCATCCTTTCGCTCTCGTTCTGCTTTTTCCAGGCCGCGCTTGCGGCAATCGGCTGGCTCGCAGGCTTTGCCTTCCTTTCCGCCATCGAGGCGTACGACCACTGGGCGGCGTTCATCCTCCTTTGCTATGTCGGCGGCAAGATGATTCACGAAGCGGCTTTCGGGCGGAAAATAAAGTGCGGCAAGCCCGCCGGGGCAAGGAAAATCGTGCTGCTGTCCCTTGCCACGAGCATGGACGCGCTTGCGGTCGGAATCGGCTTTGCATTCATGGGCGCCGACCCGGCTTTCTACCTTGCGGCAATCGCTGCGGTCACATTCGCCCTTTCGTTCATCGGCGCGTATTTCGGCTCCTGCCTGCGCGAAACGCTTGGCAGGAAGGCGGAGCTTCTCGGAGGGGCGGTGCTCATCGCCATCGGGGTGAAAATCCTTCTCGAGCACACCGGCTGGCTTGCCGCAGCCGTTTAGCTGCGGTCAAAGCGGCTCCCTGAAAAGCACCCGCTCCATCCCGGCGCCTTTCATACTTTCCGGAACCAGCCTTGCCAGCGCCACCTCGAGGCCGGAAAAGCGCTCCCCCAGCCAGCTTTCCAGGCTGTTCCCCTTGCTGCGGAGCCTGCCCAGCTTGTCTGCGGTCAGGTGGCGGTCGTTGGTGACTATGAAGGCAAAGTCGCATATTTTTTGATTGCCTTCCATCCTGGGGTTCTGCACGCAGGCTGAAAACTCGTGCTCCTTCCCCCCGTGCATTATCCCGCCGCGCGCAAGGAGCTCGTCATTGCCCGTCGTGTTGAATTTTTCCGCGCTAGGGTGCCTAACGGAAACTCCGTCGAGATGCCGGTAAACCCCTGCAAACTCGCCGCTTTCCTTCCAGTATTTCACGCCGAAAAGCAGGCTTTTGTGCATTGCAAGCGGCACGCCGCGCACCAGCGCAACCGCCTTCAGGGAATAGTTCCTGCCGCTTTCCACGGCACTTGCCAGCGTTTCCCAAGTCATCCCCTTCTCGTCAAAAACCAGCACGCTTCTTCCCCGCCATGCGTTTCCCCCGAAAATCCTGCACGCCACGCCCCTCTGCACAGGCATCGTTATTATGGATTTAAGCCCCCCCGCCGGCTCGCACGCGCGCTTTATCGCCCCGCTGTAGGTGTCGATTTTTTCATCAAGGGGGAGCAATTTGAAGCTTCTGAAAAGCGCCCGCGCCCGTTTCCTCGCCCATCCCTTCTCCGGGGCATTGCCGAAGCCAAGCACATGCGCGCCATTGCCGTGGCCAAACCGGATTTCAGGCCTGATTACCGGGGCCTGGCCCCGCAGGGTCGGCAAGTCCAGCGGCAGTTCGCGCCCCCCGTCGTTGCGGATGGGCCTGGCTTCGGGCTTTACAAACCTGGCACGCTTGAGCATTTCCACACCGTTCCACCATATTGCTGGAAGGCTTTAAACGGGCTTTGGCTGGGCGCATGAAAAAAGAAAATTCACAGCCGTGCTTCCGCACGGCTTGTTTCATTTTTTCTGAAGAAAAAATAAAACGCTCCCATCGGGATTTGAACCCGAGTTAGAGCCTTTCTATAGCCCTTTTTGCCTTTTCCGTAAACGCTTTTTGAGCCGAGCGTTTGTTCGGGAGGCGAAAAAAGGGTTTTGAGAGGGCTCCGTCCTTGACCGGGTTGTCCGGCTCGCGCCGGTGCACAATTGCACCGAAGTCAGCCACTAGACTATGGGAGCGC
>JBAZBT010000122.1:0-2788 GCA_041671345.1 Candidatus Micrarchaeia archaeon | reverse complement strand
AGAACGCCACCAGCCAACATTCAATACCAGCACCAATTTCAGTTCCACAAAAAACGACACCGGCATTTCAAGAGCGCACCTCAAGCTTCTCAAAGAGGCATTCGTGCTGGATAACGCCAAATCTGAAAAATACACGTATCTCTTTGACGGTGTGCTGGGCGGGCTGGTGCAGATTGCCGCAGTAAAAATTGGCTCCAATCTCACGGATGGCCAGGCAAAGGCGGCGCAAGCGGACTTGAAAGAGTCAGCCACTCATTGTCTTTACCATGTGCTCAGCGATGAAAACCAGCAGACTGCCCTGGATAGATTTTTCCATGGCATTGATAAATCTGCGAAGAAAAGCCTGCTTGCCATAGCCTACAACGCGCTAACTGCCGTCAAGGAAGCAGTTGCAACCGTTCCCAAAGAATAGGCAGCCGGCGTTTTCTCCTTTTTCTTTTATTTTTGTATTGGAATTTCTATATTCCAATGCGGACAAAGTCTGTCCGCAGGCTTTGTCCCCCCTCCAGCCGCGGCCATTGCCAACGGCGCCTGCAATACCAATAAAAACCGCGCGCACCAAAAGCATTCATGCAAAAATACCAGCAGGATTTCATCGAGCTCGCGGTATTTGCGGGCGCGCTGCGCTTCGGCAATTTCACGCTCAAGTCCGGCAGGCAGTCCCCCTACTTCTTCAACTCGGGGCTGTTCCACACGGGCCTGCTTTCGCGCGCGCTTGCAAAGGCGTTTTCGCAGGCGATAAACCGCTCGATGAAGCCTGACAGGTACGACGCGATTTTCGCGCCAGCGTACAAGGGCATCCCGCTCGCAGTCTCGGCGAGCATGGCCCTTGCCGAGCTCGGGGTGGACAAGCCCTGGTGCTTCAACAGGAAGGAGGCGAAGGAGCACGGCGACGCCGGCATGTTCGTGGGCGCGCCCATAAATGACGGCATGCGCCTGGTCATGCTTGACGACGTCTTCACCACTGGCGGGGCGAAGGAGGAGGCCATCGCGCAGCTGTCCGGGGCGGCGAAAGTCTCGATTGCAGGCGTGTTCATACTGCTTGACAGGCAGGAAAAGGACAAGGACGGCAACAACGCCATTGCCGCCTTCGAGGCGAAGCACAAAACCAAGGTCCATGCCCTCGCAACAGCCGACGAGGTTTTCGATTACTTGTCAAAAAACAAGGTTAACGGCGCGCTGCAGGTCACCCCTGAAATGCTTGCGCAGTACAAGGCGTACAGGAAAAAATACGGCGTGTAGGCGCGCAAGGAAAAACAGGGTGCGCCGCGCAGGCGCAGAATGGAAGAAAATGTCATCCGGTGCTTGAATGGGCTATCTTGAATTGCTTGCGTCGTCCTCCGAGGAGCGCCAAAGCATAGTGTGCTTCGGGCTCGACCCCGACATCTCCCAGTTCCCCCTGTTGCCCGCGCAGGGCAACGAGGCGAAAATCACCTCGTTCTTCTCGCAGATAATAGACGCGTCCCTGTCGGAAAGCAAGTCCATTTCCGCGCTCAAGCCCAACTACGCCTATTTCGCGCAATACGGCTTTCCGGGCCTGCTCGCGCTCAAGTCAATCATCGAGCGCTACCGCGGCAAGCTGCCAATCATCCTCGACGCCAAGCGCGGCGACATCGGCAAGTCGAGCGAAGCATACGCCGTGGAGGCGTTTGACTTCTGGGGCGCGGACGCGCTCACCGTCTCGCCTTACATGGGCCACGACAGCCTTCAGCCGTTTTTCGAGCGCTGCAAGGCCGGCAAGGGCGCCTATGTGCTTTGCAGGACGTCGAACGCAGGCGCGGCGGATTTCCAGTCGCTGCACATCGATGGCGGAAGGCAGCTTTTTGCCGAGGTTGCGCGCAAGCTCGGGAAATGGCACACAAACGGCGTGGGCATGGTGATGGGCGCAACCGCGCTTGACGAGCTGGAGGCCGCGATGTGGGTTTTCTATGATGCGAAAAAGCGACTGCCGCTGCTGGTGCCGGGCGTGGGCGCGCAGGGCGCATCCGCCGCGGAGACGGCAAAAGCGCTCAAAAGCGTCTGGCCAGATGCGTTTTCCCTCCACAGGATAAACAGCTCAAGCGCCATAGCATACGCGCACAGGAAGAAGGGGACGGATGACTTTGTGGGCGCGGCGCTTTCGGAAATCGCGCGCATGAACGGGGAAATAGGGAAGGTTTAGGCGAGCCGCCTCCGCAGAGTTTAAAAATATTGACTGCATTTATCACTGCAAGGCGATTATAAGAGGTGCATTATGAGAAAAATAGGAATATTCGTTGTAATGGCGGCATTGGTGGCGTCCGTTTTCGCCACCTCATTGCTGACCGGCCTGACACAGTCGATAAATGACCTGTGCGTAGGCCTCAAGTCCATGCTTCCCATCGCAGCCATGCTCATGATAATCCTCGCAGGCGTAATCTACGCGGCCGGACAGATGATGGGCGCTGAGACCCGCGCGCGCGCAAACGTCTGGGCGACTGCCGCCCTCACAGGCGCGCTCATCGCGATACTCATCGCAGTGGTGGCACCTGCCGTGCTTTCGTCGATATACGGAGCTTCGTGGTCAACCAACCCGGGCGTAACAGGAACGTTCTGCATGTGAACTAATGGAGGTATTTATATGAGAAAAATCGGAATATTCGTTGTAATGGCCGCATTAATGGCATCGGTGTTTGCCACCACTCTGCTCCAGGGCGTAAATGACGCAATGAGCTCGCTATGCACTGGGCTCACCCAGATGCTTCCCGTCGCAGCCATGCCCATGATAATCCTCGCAGGCGTAATCTACGCGGCCGGGCAGATGATGGGC
>JBAZBT010000121.1:0-2798 GCA_041671345.1 Candidatus Micrarchaeia archaeon | reverse complement strand
AATTCCTGAGAAGAAAGAGCCTTTCCGGCCGCCGCAGTGCCGCTTCCCCTGGCATTCGCACTGGTCTGGAACAGGAACATAGCATCATTCTGCCGAGAAGTGTATAAAAAGACTAATCTCAAATCCCAAGCTCGCGTATTATCCTTGACGTCTTCGCAAAAGCAGGGTCCGCCTTCACGCTCTCAAGATGCGCGCTTTTGCACCCGTCGGGAAGCGGGATGGGCTTCTGGTCATAGCCGAAAGCAACAATGTCCGGCTTCACGCGCGCGAACGTCCCCATCCAGTCCTTCTCGCCCACGATGGCAAGGCTCACGGGCTTGAGCTCGTTCACCATCGCGCAGCGATAATCCGCATCATGCAGCGGCTTCTTCCCCTTCCTCTTTTCCACCGTCTCGTTTGTCGCAACTACTACGACGAGCAAGTCGCCAAGCTCGCGCGCTTTTTGCAATGTGAGCACATGCCCGATGTGCAGCACGTCAAACACCCCGCCAGTGAGCGCCACATGGAAGCGCGCACGCTCGCTTGCCTTCAAGTAGTATTTCCCAGCGCGCTCTTCAAGCAGCATCCTCTCCCCGCGCGACAGATTATCGTGCGCAGATTGCGTAATGCCGTTTTCCCTGACTGACAGCAAATATAGCTCGCGCGCGTTCATGCAAAGTAAAAAGCAGAAAGGATTAATAAGGGTGTTTTGCCCAATGGACATGTGGTTGAAATGTCCGCACAAAACGCACAGGCAAAGCAGGTTGACCTTATCTTTGCAAAGCTTATGAAGAAGAACAAGAAGGCGCTTGACCTGCTCTCAAAGATGTAAGGTCTTCCGATGCTCTACTTGGACAAAGAGGCAGTGGTGGGTTTCAACAGGAAAATCGCAATGCAGTATGGGCAGGCGCACGTTTTGATTGCTGAGGCAAACCTCGTGCATTTTCTTGAGCAAGCAAAGCGCTACGGCGAGAAAATAGGGAATGACGAAGAAAGGCTCATCAAAAAAGCAGCCTACCTTCTTTACCATCTTGCCTATGACGCCCACGCATTCAGCGACGGCAATAAAAGGACTGCACTGATGGCTACTCAGACTTTCCTTGAGCTCAACTCATATGAAATGCATGAAGAGCAGGAAACCCTTGCTTCCACCATGAAAGAAATTGCAGAAGGCAAAATATCATTGAATGCCATCTGCCGCTGGCTGACCGAGAAAACGAAAAAGAAATAAGGCAACTTCTTACGGATAGACCCTGTTTATCACGCGCGGGAATGGTATGGTGTCCCGTATGTGGTCCAGGTTGAGCATCCATTTCACCAGCCGCTCAATCCCAAGCCCGAAGCCCGCATGCGGCACAGACCCATACTTGCGCAGCTCCACATACCACTTGTAATCTTCCTCGCGCATCTTCTGTTCCTTCATGCGCGCAGCCAGCTCGTCGTACTCCCAAATCCTTTCCGAGCCTCCGATTATCTCGCCATGCCCCTGGGGCGCAAGAAGGTCTGCGGATAAAACAGTGCCGGGCTTGGCAGGGTCTTCCCTCATGTAAAACGCCTTGAAGTCCTTGGGGTGGTTGTGCAGGAAAATCGGAATCTTGGTGTCCTTTGTGAGCGCGAATTCCTCGTCCGCGCCGACATCCTGGCCCCATTCTATCTTGAAGCCAAGCTCCTGCAGGCGCGGGATTGCCTTTTCGTATGGCAGGCGCTCAAAAGGCGCTTTCACCAAAAGCAAGTCCGCCGGGTCGCGTCCCACTGCGGTGAGGAGGTCAGCATGCTCATTTGCCATCTTCTGGCAGACAAACTCAATCATCTTCTCCTGAAGCTCCATGTTCATCTTTTGAGAGTAAAACGCCATCTCGGGCTCAAGGTGCCAGTACTCCGCAAGGTGGCGGATGGTGCGCGAAGGCTCTGCCCTAAAGGAGGGGGCGAGTATGAACACCTTTTCCAGCGCGGCAACGATTGCCTCGGAATACAGCTGCCCGCTTTGCGACAAGAATGCAGGCGAGCCGAAATAGTTAAGCTCGAAAAGCGTGGAGCCGCCCTCGCACGCGCTCCTTGTTATTATGGGCGGCGCGACCTCGTAAAATCCGCCTGTGAAGAAGAACTCGCGCAAATACCTTGTGATATGGTCGCGCGCCCGCATGATGTGCGTGAGCTTTTGCGAGCGGAGCCACAAATGCCTCACGTCAAGCAGGAACTCGGTGGACTGGTCCTTGCCGATTGGGAAAGGCTCTCCCTGGCAAATCACTTCAAACTTTGATGCGGACAGCTCAAAGCCGCCTGGTGCGCGCTTGTCCTCCTTCACGGTGCCTTCGAGCATTATCGATGATTCTATGAACGCGCCTGACGCAGCGGCAAACGCAGTTTCGCCCACTGCGTCCTTCTTCACCGCGCACTGCATGGTGCCAGACGAGTCGCGCACCACGATGAATGCCAGCCCGCCCGAAGTCCTGGAGCGGTGCACCCATCCGCGCACCTTCACTGCCTGATTATTGTGGGAGCCATCTAGAATGCTTCCGATTTTCGTAAAGTCCGTTGCTAGTGCATCCATGGTTCCCACCTGAAAAAGTCTTGGCGGTAAAGAATAAAAACAAATGTAACTATGGGCACCAGTTGTGGCAGTTTTTGGTGCGGACACCGGCACGGCACCGTCTGCGCGCGTTTTTAAGCGACCCAAGCGCTTACCCGTGATATGGAAGCGCGCATTAAATGTATATTTATATACTTTTCAGATATATGTGTATACATGAAATCAAAAGCCATCCAAACCCAACTCCTGCATTCCCCCACGCTGAACACCGTTCTCATGGTGGAGCAGG
>JBAZBT010000120.1:0-2803 GCA_041671345.1 Candidatus Micrarchaeia archaeon | reverse complement strand
ATTTACGGGGAAGTGCTTGGGCAGCTTCCGCCTGGCTCGGACGAGGCAATAAGAGTGCGGCAATTGCTCATAGGCGCCCACAAATCATGCATAAAAACAATCTACCTGGTCCTGGACGCCGTGGAGAAAGCCCCTGGCGCGAAAAGCGCATCGCTTTACCCGCCCTGGGAGCTTCGCGCATGCGAGGCGATAAGGGAAATCGAGGCGCTGGCGGGATCAGGGGAGATCGGGAAAATCCCGGAGCTTCGCGACTGAAGCGCCGCGCGCATTTCAAGCCCTTTTGCCCCGGCGCTGGCTGCCGGGCGGATGGCCTGCCAGGCGCGGCGGGCATTGCAAATATATATAAACCTTTATGTGTATATTAGTGGTTGTAGGTGTATTATGTACATTAAACATATGGTCAGCCGCCGCTATCCCGAGGCGGTCCCCGTCTCATTTGCCCGCAAGGAATTCGAGGCCAGGCTCCTGGGCGGCAATGGGGTTCCTGCGGTTAGCGGCGCTGCCAAGAAGGCGCGCCACAAGGCAAGCGCCCTTGCCAGCAAGGTCAGGCTGAGGTACTTTGGCTCATCTTACAGCATGACTGCCAAGTATTCGCCGCGGCAGGAGGACGGCCGCACATTGGACAAGGCGCTGCAGGAGTGCCATTGCGCGCTCAAGGCGCACCTTAAGGCGCTTCCTGCCCTCGAAGGGACCAGGCAGCACTTCGGCGCAAGGGTGGAAATTGCCGAGCTTTATTCAAAATACGCAAAGCTATCGACACAGAAGTTCAAAAAGGCGGCAAAATGGGACGCAGGGGCCGTCTATCCCGGCTTTGAAGGGGATGAGAAAGCCGATGCGTTTGCATGGCTCATCCGCTCGCACAGGTGCAACGAGCGCGCAATTTACCACCTTGCAGCCGCGGCAAGCATCCGGGAAGCCGGAAAGTCATCCCACCTCTCCGAGCCGCTTCCTGAGCGCCTGAGCTGGGCTTATGAATATGCCAAGGACAGCGCGCGCGGGCTGATAAGGTACAATGACGGCATGGCGGATGCGGCGGATATGGCCGTTCTTATTGAAAAGTACCATAACTACAATACGATGAGGCACAACCACCTCAGCCATTCTGCGCGCCTGCGCTAGAACTCAGAAAGCGTCTTCTGGCCCACTTCCCGCTCCTTTTCATTCTCGTCGAAAATTATTATGTGCCCGTACTCGCCGTCAAAGCCCGCCACTTTCTTCACTTTCCCCTCTTCCACGCGCCTAACCGCCTCTGCAATCCTGTCCCCTGCCGCTTTCTTCAGGCGCGAAGGGGAGGCGTGCAGCACGGAAAACTCATTGCCGAATGCGCGCACGAGCTTGAAATATTCCCCGTCCACCGCCTTGCTTGCGGCTGGCTTTCCCATCGCCTCGCCAAGCACTTCCTTCAGCGGCACCAACGATTCGAACGGCGCCGCTCCCTTGGGCTTGAAGCCGTCCGGGCGGTCGGCAAGCGCATCCACCCTGTTCATCACGCCTATCGTGAGCGGGCGCTTGCACACGGGGCAAATCCCCTTGTGCTTCTTTGTTTCCTCTGGCGCCATGCTCACCTTGCACGCGCGGTGCCCGTCATAGTGGTACTTCCCCTCCTCGGGGTAGAATTCGTACGTGCACGCAAGCTTTCCCTTTTCCTTGTAGCGTATTGCCTCGTACATCTCATCGTACGTGGCATGGTCCAGGTCGAAAACGTTCGCCTCCCTGCCTATTTTCTCAGGCGAATGCGAGTCCGAGTTCGAAAGGAGCTGCACGCGGTCAAGCTCCGAAAGCCGCCAGTTCATGGCGGGGTCGGAAGACAAGCCTGTCTCTACAGCATAAATATCGCGCGCCTTTTCGCCAAAGCACTCTTTCAAGGAATCAAATCCGCTCATGGAGCCGAAGACGGAAAACCACGGCGTCCAGATGTGCGCGGGAATCACGAGGTTCTTCTCCGAAATGCCATGCACGATGTCCACAAGCTCAACCGCGCTTGCCCCTATTATCGGGCGCCCGTCCGACTTCAGGTTGTACTTCCTGCCAAGCGCCTCGTTTATCTGCGCCACTATCTCAAGCGAGGGGGAGAGCACCACGATGTGCACGCGCCTTCCCCGCCCCCCCTGCGTGTAGATGCAGGAAATCTCGGAAGAAAGGCAGAAGTTCACCCCGCCATGCTGCAGGAAGCCCGAGTCGGACTCGATTGCCTTTGTCTGCAGCTCCTTGTACCATTCGGGATGCGTGAAGTCGCCGGTTCCCACTATGTCAATGCCCTTTATCTTTGCCCATTTGGAAAGCGTCTCAAGCTCCATGCCCGGCGAGGTTGCGCGCGAGTGCTTGGAGTGGATGTGCAAATCAGCGACTGCCTTCATGCCATACAACCCGCCTATCATATCATTCAGCGCGAGAGATTGACGCAATCCTCCCTTGTTTCTGCGTCATATATCAAGCCGCAAAGCGATGCATTTTTTGAATCCTGCGCCACACTCCAATAGCAATAGTCAACATTCCAGTCGCAGTTGTCAACTGAGCGGTTGCACCATAGTTTCGTGCAAAGCGACGGGTCCTTCATGCTGCTGGCATACGATATGTAGCACACGTCCCTGTCGCTTTCGTAGTCCGGGGCTAGCTTCGGATTCAGCCTGTCGCAGATTGAAACATTGCCCTTTTCAATGGAAATATTCGATATGCACCCGAACCTGGAGCCCGCCATCAGGTCGCAGAGGCTTTCATTCCGCCTGGCCTCGGCGGCATACTCTATGCAGCCATCGCGAAGGCTTGCATCCGAAATCAGCAGGCAAGTCACCGTGTCCTCCTT
>JBAZBT010000119.1:0-2812 GCA_041671345.1 Candidatus Micrarchaeia archaeon | reverse complement strand
TGCCTCTTCTGCCACAACTGCGAGAATGTGGAGGAAGGGATACTCTGCTTCAACCTGAAAGGCGCGCGCTATGCGATATTGAACCAGCCTGTCACAAAGGAGGGGTACATGAGAGTGAAGAGGATGCTGCTTTCGTACATCAATGGCGAGCTGGAAAGGAAAGGAGGGCTGGAAAGAAGCATTTTTGCCCTTGGGCCATCATCAACGCATCTTAAACCTGAGCAACGCCGCGAACCCGCCGTACCCGTCTAGCTCGCGCCCGCCGTCGGACTCGTGCGAGAAGACGGTGAGCTTCACCTTGCGCGCCTCGCCCTCCTCCACTATTCTCTCGATTTCCTTGTCGGTGCGCAGAAGCTCGTCAAGCACGAGTATGGTGTCCACGGCGGATGCCTGCACTGCGGCGGCCATTTCCTTCTTTCCATATGCCACAAGCCCGCTTTCTTTGCGAAGCTCGGTGGAAAATTTATCCATGAGCACAAGCTCGTTCTCCGCGCGCTCCTCGGCTGCAACCGTGGCAACCACGCCGCGCTTGAGAAGCTCCGTGATGCCGGTGCGCTCTGCATATGAGCAGTGCTCAAGCACAATGCGCTGCGCGAGCTTTCCGTCTTTCTGCCTGATGAACTTGAGGAGGTTCTCCTTGCCAAACCCCGGGCCGGCAACTATTATTTTTCCCACCTGGCTGGACTGGAGCTTTTTGAGGATTTCGCCGAAAAACGACTGCGTCTTCTCGTCGAACTTGTCATCGCGCTTGCTCGCGTGGTTCTCAAGCTCAAGCTCGTATGCCACCCCGAAGCCGCGAAGCGTTGCATAAATAGCCTTGTTCTCGTCCAGCACCAGCATGCCAAGCCTCGGGCGCTTGGTTTCCGCTATCGCCTGCTTTATGCGCGCCATGTGGTGGGACATCCAATTGTCCTTGATGATGGAAACCGGGAAGTGCTCCTCGATGTCGATGGTGTGGTACGCCCCCTGCTGCACGTATTCCTCGGGCGTGCCCTCTATGATTTTGCCCGTGACGCGCAAGCGGTTCGCGTGCGGGGAGAATTCCACCTTTTCCACGCCAAGCTTCATCGTCACCGCTTTCTTCTCGCCCGCGTCGTCCTCGGTCGCCTTGAAGCGGCGCCACGTGCGCGCAATCACGCGGTCGCCCGGGCTAAGCAATCGCTCGATGTGCCACAAGTCCTCGGTGTTTTCAGGCGTGAGCCTGATTTCACCTTCCTTTGGGTCCTGCTTGCCTAGCTTCATAAGCGGAAAAAGGAGAAGAAGGAAAATAAAAGACTACTGGGATGCGGACGCCCCGGGCTGTGCGGCTTCAGGCGCTTCCTGCGCAGCCTTCCTGCGCGCAAGTGCCGCAAATGCACCCCCAATCGCTGAAAGGAAGGCATTCAGCCTGTCTTTCGGAACAGGCGCCTCCTCGGCGCGCGTGGAATCGAAGATTGGGTACGGCAGGTCGACCCCGTATTTCACCTGCGCCTCCTTGCGGACAATTTCCGCGCGGGCGGACGCATTGGCAATGTCAGGGTCCTGCTTGGCAAAGTCATACTCCTTTGACAGGCGGTCGTATTCTATCGCCACCAGCCGCAGTATGCTGTCCTTTATGCCGCGCTCCTTGCCGTCGATTTCATCCTTCCTGGCGGCGCATTTGGAGGCGAGCTTCTCCTTTTTCCTCCTCGCAAGGTATGACTGGAGATACATCCAGCTCCCCAATGAGACCAGGCCGATGAAGTTCACCATCTCCTTGACATTTTGAGGGTCGAACTGGGAGAAAACGCCCTGCACCTTGCCGATTCCCCAGTTCCAGAGCCCTGCTCCGATGACACCAGTGGCCATTGCGGCTCCACCCAGCCAGGGAAGGTATGTCTTCAGGTTGTCCACCCAGCGGGGGGCGTTGATTTTGGCGTCGAACTGCTTCTGGATGTTGTCTTTCTGGATGTTGAGCGAGTTCTTTATCTCTATGAAGCGCGCGGTCTGGACGTCCACGAAGTCGGACAGCTCCCGCATGAAGTTGAGCTTGGTCCAGAGAAGCGCGGCTTCCGGCGATTCCTCGCCGCTTTCCACGACCTTCTTGTCATACTTCTGCTGGAG
Organism: Candidatus Micrarchaeia archaeon; assembly: GCA_041671345.1. Lineage (GTDB taxonomy): Archaea > Micrarchaeota > Micrarchaeia > Anstonellales > Anstonellaceae > UBA10161. The sequence goes on along the minus strand of JBAZBT010000119.1, from coordinate 730 downwards.
CCATTCGATTGTCCGCTCGTTCTTTGCCTTCGCGCTCGTGGCGTCGGCGAGCTTTTCAGGATTGGACGAGCCGCGGTTGAGGAGCAAAAATGCGCGGGTGGCAGAGCTGTCCTTGTCAAGGGGGGGCTTGACCAAAAATTCGCTCCGCTTGCCGTTGCCAATCTTCTGCTGGTTTCCAGGAAGCTGCTTTGGTTCTTGCATAGAGATTACCTCCCACACCCTTCTTGTCGTTTGTACGGTTTAATTGTGGGTGAAAGCCTATATAAACCTATCTTTACATTTTGGGCAACATAAAAGAAAAAAAAGAAAGGATGGGGCTAGGCGACCGCGCACAGGCTGCGCGCGTCAAAGCCGTATGCCTTGGGCCAAAGATACGCCCAGGATGGCCGGCCCTCGTGCCTTTCATGCCTGCCAAGCAGCGCCCCGAGGCGCTCGTGCAGCGCCAGAGCGGCTTTTTCCAGGCAACCCCTGCGCTTCCTGTGCAGGAGCGGCCAGATTGCGCGCTCCACCTCGCTCGGGAGCGGGATGTCGAAGCCGTGCTTTTTCCTGACCTCGAACACCTGCTGCTCCATCTTGCGGTGGATGGTCTCCTCGCTTTCCACCGGCGCGCCGACCTTGATGGCGTTCTTTGTTGCCAATCGCTGGTATTCCAGCACCACCAGGCCGACTATCGCCCGCATTATCTCCCGCTCGCTGTCCCCGATTGCCTTAAGCGAGGCGATGCGCTTTT
>JBAZBT010000118.1:0-2831 GCA_041671345.1 Candidatus Micrarchaeia archaeon | reverse complement strand
TCGCACGAGCGCGCCTTGCTCTGCGGCGTGAGAAGGCAGAAGCAAAGCTCCTCGAAAAGTGCGCGCCCGCCTTTCTTGCCGACGGATTCGAAGTGCGCAAGGCGCGCCTCGATGTCGCGGCGGCTGCGCGCGTACTTTGCCAGCATTTCCTCGTGCTTCATTGTTTCTCCTCTGTCTCGCCGTGTCCAGGGCATAATAGCTTGTAAGGAATCTTGTCAATCAGCGCCAGGCTCCTCTCCATTTCCCCGTCGCTGCCCCCGATGTCCGTCCTTCCGCAAACGCCATCCGCGAATTTCGTGTCGCCCGAGAAAAGCAGGCCTGTTTTCCTGTCAAGGATGCAGATGCTGCCGCCAGTATGCCCCGGCGTGTGGAAAAACTCAAGCAGGTGCGAGCCGAAGGGAAGCTGGGCCATGGGATTTGCCTGCGCGTTTTTCGGCACTTCGATGTACGGGCCTGCGAACTTGAACTCTGCAGGATGCAGCAGCACTTTTTTCCAGTCTAGCTTGACGCCTTTCGTGTGGTCAAAATGCCCGTGAGTGAGGATGCAGGTGTCCGGCGTGAAATCAAGCGGCGCTGCGCCGTCCCCGCTGTCAATCAGCAGCCTCTTGCCGCCCTCCTCAATCAGGTAGATGCTGCCGCACGTTCTCTCATCAATGCGCAGCATGAAAGTATGAAGGGCGATTTTCTCAAAATCCGGCACTAAACCCGCCTCTTGATTGCAAATTTCCCTGCCGGAAGCGAAAGCAGCACCTCGTCGGAATTCGCGGAAATCGCCTTGCCCAGCTCCTTTGCGGCCGCGCCTTTCTCCTTTGCCCCGGGGAACAGCGTGTAAGGGCGGCTTGCGGCTTCAGGATGCACAAGCGGCAGGCAGGCGACCGCGCCATCCTTTACGCCAATGGCAAGCCCGAGCGCCGTGCCCCTGAACCATTCCCGCTCGCCTGCAATGGCAAACCCTCCCGCGCCCACGAAGCCGCCCTGCGCGTGCTTGGACAGCTGGCTTTTTTCCACGGCGTAGACATCCACGCCCGCCGCGCCTGTTTTCCAGGCAGACGAGTGCGAGGCTGCAAACTGGGCGGCCTCCTTTTTCTCCTCGACGCCCGCTTTCTTCCCGTCCTGGAGTATGGTCGCAGGCGCGCCCTGTATGTCTGCATGGAAGAACAGGTCATCGTCCGCCATCACATTTGAGACAAGCAGGTCGTTTTGCTTGGCGTCCCTGCCCGCCACCACCAGCCTATTGCCTGATGTGTAAAACCAGCGGTATTTCTCAAACCATTCCTTCTTCCTTTTCATCTCGGGCGCAGCGGAAGCCTCGGCGTCCGCGCGCTCCTTTTCCTTGGAAGCGGAAGCTATCTCCTTCCTGGTCTCCTCAATCGCCTTCCTCGCGCCATCCGCCTTCTTCGCAAGCTCTTTTGAGAGCGAGTAGTGCGCCTCGGCATTCTCCCGCGCGCCCTTGCGCCAGTCAAGCGTGATTTTCATGTGTGGGTTTCATTTGTGAGCCTTTTTAGTACTTGTCCCTCCCCCTGTGGCCGTTTCCGGGCAGGGTGGCAAAAGCTGGCCCTCGCGCGCGCACGCGCGCGTTCGGAGCATGGAAAGGATTTAATACCCTTTCCAATTTAACCCTCATTCGCGCTTTCTATGCATATGTATGCAATAGTAATGTGTGCGCTTTTGGAGATGGTTTGATGAAGATAAGCGAACTCAAGTCGGGCGTTGGCAATGCCAACATCGAGGCGGAAATCGTGAGCATGGAGGAGCCCCGCGACGTCATGGGCAAGTTCGGCAAGCGCCTGCGCGTGGCATCCGCAAACCTCAAGGACGACTCCGGCGAGATAGTGCTTTCCCTTTGGAACGACGACGCGGACAAATTCGCGCAGGGCGACAAGGTGAAAATCACCGACGGCTGGGTCTCCGAGTACAAGGGGCAGCTGCGCATCTCCGCGGGCAGGAACGGAAAGATCGAGAAGCTCTGAGGGGCTTCTCTCCCCCAAAAGCCTCCCGGCTTTTGCGGTCGAAAAGCATTGAAGTTTCGCAGGCAATGCAAATGCACGGCGTTCGCCGTGCACTTTCACTTTTATTTTTCTACGTCTCAATTTTCAGGCAAATATTTACCGAGGTGGTATCGATGGGAAAGATGGACGGACAACAGGTTATGGTTATGCCCGAGGGCAGCAACCGGATATTGGGCAGGGACGCGCAGCGCACGAACATCGCGGTCGCATACGCGGTGGCGAACATAATACGCACCACGCTTGGGCCCAAGGGCATGGACAAGATGCTGGTCTCAGAGCTTGGCGACATCGTGATAACGAACGACGGCGCGACAATCCTCGAGGAGATGAATGTCGAGCACCCGGCCGCCAAGATAATGGTGGAGATTGCAAAGACGCAGGACAAGGAGGTGGGCGACGGCACCACGACCGCGGTCATGCTCTCCGGCATGCTCCTCAAGAAGGCAGGCGACTTATTGGACCAGGACATACACGCCTCCACAATCGTGAAAGGATATGACCTGGCTGCAAAGAAGTCAAGCGAAATCCTTTCCAAGCTCGCCACCAAGGTGGACGTCAAGGACACCGCAACGCTCGAGAAGATAGCCTCGATTGCCATGGGCAGCAAGTCCATCGGCGTGGGCGCCTCCAAGGACAGGCTCGCAAAGCTGGTGGTGCAGGCGGTCACTCAGGTCGTGACCAAGCAGGGCGACACATATGTCGTGGACGACGAGCTCATCAAGATAGAGAAGAAGGCGGGCGGCGACATCAACGACACCGCGCTCATCTCAGGCGTGCTTGTGGACAAGGAAATCCTCCACCAGAGCATGCCGAAGAACGTCA
>JBAZBT010000117.1:0-2858 GCA_041671345.1 Candidatus Micrarchaeia archaeon | reverse complement strand
GCGAAGTGTCGTTTACCAGGGCCGGATTGGGCGCATCGATGGCGGTCCCGTCGCCGAGCTGGCCCTGCTCGTTTGTGCCCCAGCAGAGCACGCGCGAGTCGTTGGCGCGGATGGCGCAGGCGTGGTAGTCACCTAAGGAAATGGAGGAGAATGCCGACGTGTCGTTTATGGGGGTTGGGTTGGGCTTGCTGTTGATGGCGCCGGTGGTCCCGTCGCCGAGCTGGCCTTTGCTGTTGTCGCCCCAGCAGAGCACGCGCGAGTCGTTTGCGCGGATGGCGCAGGAGAACGCGCTGCCCGAGGATATCGAAGCGAACGCGGATGTGCTGTTGATTTGGGCGGGCGTGTAATGTTCAGTGGCGGTCCCGTCGCCCAGCTCGCCATTCTCGTTTCTGCCCCAGCAAAGGACGGCGGAGTCGTTGGCGCGGATGGCGCAGGTGTGCCCGCCGGAGGTGGACACGCGGGTGAAGTTGGAAGCGTCGTTCACTTTGACCGGGTTGTAACTGGAAGCGGTGGTCCCGTCGCCGAGCTGGCCGTAGACGTTGTAGCCCCAGCAGAGGATGGAAGAGTCGTTGGCGCGGATGGCGCAGGAGTGGTAGGAGCCGGAGGACAGCGAAGTGAACGCATCCGTGCTGTTGATTTGGGTGGGCGTGTAATGGTCCGTGGTGGTCCCGTCGCCCAGCTCGCCAAACTGGTTGCTGCCCCAGCAAAGGACGGCGGAATCGTTTGCGCGGATGGCGCAGGTGTGGAGCTCGCCCGAGGAGATGCTGCTGCCGAACACTATCGAGCCGCTTATGTTCGCCACGTCATCCTTGTGCCACTGGTATTGGAGGCTGGTGACGCCGGAGGAATTGTTTGCGCTGCAGGCCCCGGTAAGGCTTCCGCCCTCGACGGGGTTTTCCGGCGAGATGGACACCGAGATTACCGCGCCCGATATGTCGGCGTGGGCAAGAAGGGGCAGCGACAGGACGGCTGCCAGGCTGAGAATGCAGGCTGCAATGGATATCATATTTTTACTGCCCAAAACACCACCCGGCAGGCATATCGAACGGGAAATATTTAATGGGATGCCTGGCGCGCACGGGGATGGGCTGTGCGCTCGGAAGCGTGGCCAGCGCGGGCGGATTCGGCTGGGCGTGCATGGGCGGGCGCCTGGGGGCGGCAATTGCGCGCCGGCGCGCATTTTATAAACAAATATGCTTATACCAAGGATAATCCTATTCGAAAGGTGATACTTTGAGCAAGATATTCTCATCAGCAAAGGAACTGAAGGAAGGCAAATACGTCATAATCGAGGACATCCCGTGCAGGATTGTCAACATCGACTCGTCAAAGCCCGGAAAGCACGGCGCGGCGAAGATGCGCGTGACGGGCATCGGCGTGTTCGACAGCCAGAAGAAAATGCTCCTCGTCCCGTCGGATGCGGACGTCGAGGTGCCAATCATCGAGAGGCAGACCGCGCAGGTGGTCGCCGTGAACGGGAACACCGCGCAGCTCATGGACACCACGACATACGAGGTGTTCGAGCTTTCCATCCCCGAGGAGCTTATGAAGGACGCCGCGGCAGGGAAGGAGGCGGACCTCATGTGCGCGATGGACAGGAAGGTAATTACGAGGATACACTAAAGGGTTGATTGCATGCAAGTAAACGTGAAGGACAAGAAGGAAAACAGGTCGCTGTCAAGGCAGGAAATCACCTGCGAGATATCGTTTGACAAGGCAAAGCCGTCGAGGAAGGAGCTGCGCGAGGCCATCTGCACGGCAACCGGCATTTCGCCGGAGCTTTTGGTCATCGTCTCATCGACAGGGGGCTTTGGGCAGAGGAGCGGGATTGTGCTTGCGCATGCATATTCCAGCAAGGAGGCCCTTGCCGTCGAGAAGAAGCATTTGCTTGTGCGCGACGGCATGATGGAGAAGAAAAAGAAGGCGGACAAGAAATCAGCCGCGAAGAAGAAGTAGGCGTAGGGTGAAAATATGGCAGATCCAAAAGCGAAACCGGCAAAGAAAATCAAGCCCTACAAGGCGACCAAGCCCTGCCCGAAATGCGGCTCGGGCGTGAGGCTCGCGGAGCACAAGGACAGGCGCGCGTGCGGCAAGTGCGGCTATTTCGAAAGGAAGTAAGCCGTCGCATGGCGAAAGGGGGCGTGGAAAAAGTGAAGCCGCTTGTTGCAGTTTCCATCCTTTTCCTGCTTATCCTCTCAGTTTTTATCTTTCCGGCCAGCGAAGCCGGCTCGGGCGTGTTTTACATTTCCCTTGCTTTTGCAGCCTGCGCGCTTTCCCTGTCCTCGTGGAATTCCGGCATATCGGGCGGGCTTAAGTATTTGCGGCTCGCGCCGGGATGGAAGGACGCGCCCTCGCTCCTCCTGCAGACGCTGGCGCTGTTTGCCGCCTGCGTCGTTGTGACCGTGTCCATCACGGGCGCCTTCATGCTCGCAGGCGCGCTTGACACCAAAAACGTCTACGACAAGGTAATCCTCCTCCCGCTGCCCGTGCTCGTGCTGGCATTCACGCTCGCCCCGCTTTGCGAGGAGATGTTTTTCAGGGGCTTTCTCTTCAGGAAGGCAAGCGAGTGGGTTGGCAGGCTGATGCCGGCAGGCATTGGCATGCGGGGCGGCCTTCCGTGGGCGGCAGGGGCGCTCCTGTCTTCGCTTTTGTTTGCAGCCATGCACGCGTCATATGGCTCGTACGCCGAGCTTGCGGTTGCGTTTTCCGTTGGGGCGGTGCTCTGCATCGGCGTGAAAAAAACCGGCTCGCTCGTGCCCGCGGTGCTTGCGCATGCCGCTTTTAACTTTGCCTCCGTTTTCATGGCGGTGTTCCTGTGATTTGCCTTGGGATTGAAAGCACTGCCCACACGCTTGGCG
>JBAZBT010000116.1:0-2862 GCA_041671345.1 Candidatus Micrarchaeia archaeon | reverse complement strand
GCCGCAATCCATGAGCTGAAAGGGGCGGGGCTTCTGTTTGGGGGAGATACCACCGCGATTGCAAAAATCCTCTCCAAAAAGACGCGCTTCCACAACAACAAGGCGCGCTACTTGGTGGAAGCAAGGAAAAAATTCTGCGCAAATGACTTTGCACTTCTGGCACACGCGACGTTTTCAGGGACTGAAAAGCACGCGCGCGAATATTTCCTGCGGGAGGTAAAGGGGTTGGGCTTGAAGGAAGCGAGCCATTACCTGAGAAACGTTGGGCGGGGCAAGACGCTCGCCATACTGGATAGGCACATTCTCAAGAACCTCGTGAAATGCGGCGCGATTGAAAAGGTGCCTGCAAGCATCACGGAGAAACGCTATTTGGAAATTGAGCGCGAGATGGAAAGGTTCTGCGCGCGCACCGGCATCCCGATGCAGCACCTTGACCTGCTTTTCTGGTCAGAGGAAACAGGGGAAATTTTCAAGTAGATGCGCTATCTGTTTATTGCCTGCTTGGCGCTGGCGGAAGGAGGCTTGGCAGTTGATGCCTGGTTGCGCAATTGCAGCGGGATTGGGAGCGAGAAGGTACTGCGCGGCCGGGCTTTGTAAATGCTGTCGGCTTTATTTATACTGTCGATGGCATGCTGCCTGCCGACCCGGACCCCTTTTTCAAACGCCTTTTTGTTGTCAAATGGTTGATGGATGTTGTTAAGTGTAAGTAAAGCAAGCAAGGCGATAGCGTAAATGCGCCAGTTGAAGGGATTGTCTGGCTTTTTGGGCAGCTTAGACATTTAATTTCACCTATAACCACATATTCTCCACAAAGTCTTTTTAAACCTGCCTTTTAACAATTGTTAACTAAAGGAGATGACATGCTCCCCTGCTCAGAAGTACATTGGAAGATATTGCCATCGGTCTGCGCCCAGCTTGCGCTTTGCATGGAGAAGGAAAACGTGCCGCGCACGGGGATTGCTTCTGCGCTTGGCACCAGCGAGGCGGCGGTTTCACAATACATCTCGGGCAAGCGAGGCGCGGGGAAGCTGCCCGCGCGCGCGAAGAAGGAATGCGCGCTGCTTGCGAAGAAGTATGCTTCGGGGAAAGTGAAAGCGGATGAAATGGATGTGGGCATCTCGATGATTGTGGTGATTGCAAAGGGCAGCACGCTTGGGAAGAACGACCCGTGCGCGATTTGCATGACTGCAACTGGCAAGAAAAAGAGGATGATATGATGGCACTACTATCGCTCAAAAACCTGCAGATAAGCGCAGGCGAAAAGGAAATCATACAGGGCATTTCCCTTGACATTGGCGAGGGAGAGGTGCACGTCATCATGGGGCAGAACGGGAGCGGGAAATCCACGCTGCTCTCCGCGCTTGCCGGCAACCCAAAATATTCCGTGAAGGGAGAGGCGGCGTTTGAAGGGAAGGACTTGCTGGCGCTAAAGCCGCACGAGAGGGCGCGCAGGGGGCTGTTCCTCGCATTCCAGTCGCCTATCGAGGTGCCCGGCGTGTCCCTTGCAAGCTTCCTTCGCCGCGCGTATGCCGCGCGCTTCGGCGACGAGATGTCCGCGATGGAATTTGACAAAATATTGCAGGCAAAATCAGAGGCGATTGGGCTTACGCGCTCGTTCTTCTCGCGCGGCATCAATGACGGCATGTCAGGCGGGGAGAGGAAGATGAGCGAGATATTGCAGCTCTCGGTGCTTGAGCCGCGGCTTGCCATGCTTGACGAGCCAGACTCTGGATTGGACGTGGATGCGCTGGAGAGGGTGGGGGCCGCAATCGGGAAAATCAGGAAAAACGGCATGTCCATGATAATCGTCACGCACTATGCGCGCGTGCTGCGCGGCATCAAGGCGGACAGGGTGCATGTGCTCCATGCTGGAAAGATTGCGGCGTCGGGGGACGGGCGGCTGGCGCAGAAAATCGAGGAGAAAGGCTACGGGTGGGCATTGCAATGAAGAAAACCGGGAATGTTTCCGAATTGTACGGCAGGGATGCAAAACTGTCAGCGGAGCCTGGCGAAGGCAGGCTCAATGTCGGCTACAGGACGGATGTGAAAGGGCTCACTGAAGAGCTGGTGCGCGAAATCTCCGAAGTGAAAGGCGAGCCGGACTGGATGCTGAAGAAAAGGCTGGACTCGTTTGCGATTTTCAAGTCAAAGCCCATGCCAACGTGGGGGCCTGACCTGTCGAGGCTTGACTTGGATGCGCTGACCGCGTTTGTGCGCCCGAAAGGAAAGGACGCCAATGCCACGAAATGGGAGGAAGTGCCCAAGGACATACGCAAGACTTTCGACGTGTTGGGCATACCGGAAGCCGAGCGCAAGTTCCTGTCTGGCGCATCCGCGCAATATGATTCGGAGGTTCTTTACAAGTCGCTCCGCAAGAACATTTCCGAGCTTGGCGTGATTTTCACCGACATGGATTCCGCGGTGAAGGAATACCCCGAGCTTGTGAAAAGGTACTTCATGACGCGCTGCGTGCCTGCAAAGGACAACAAGTTCTCCGCGCTCCACGGGGCGTTCTGGTCGGGCGGAAGCTTCGTTTACGTCCCGGCAGGGGTGAAGGTGCCCCAGCCGCTGCAGATTTACTTCATGATGAACTACCCTGGCTTCGGGCAGATGGAGCACACCCTCATCGTTGCGGAGCAGGGCGCGTCGGTGCAGTATATCGAAGGCTGCTCGGCGCCGCATTACACCAAGGATTCGCTGCATTCCGCGGTGGTGGAGATATTCGCAGGGAAGGGCAGCCGCGTGCGCTACACGTCCATCCAGAACTGGAGCAAGAACGTGTACAACCTGAACACCAAGAGGGCGATTGTTTCCGAGGATGCCATAATGGAATGGGTGGGCGGGACGCTAGCGTCCCGCCCA
>JBAZBT010000115.1:0-2916 GCA_041671345.1 Candidatus Micrarchaeia archaeon | reverse complement strand
AATGCATCAGACATCGAGCGATGCGTCGCTCGATGCTGAAGGGGGCGCAGCCCCCTTGGGGTGGCAGGCGACTATTTGCGCGAGAAAATCGAGAAGAAGAAGTTCCTTGCCTAAGTCTTCATTTGGGGGTGATGTGCAAATTGCCGCTGCAATTTGCATCAGACATCGAACGTTGCGACGTTCGATGCTGAGCCCTCAGGGGGATCTGATGGATGGCTTCTGCCCCCTAGGGGTCAAAACCATTATTAAAACCGCCTCCGTATCACGCCCATGCAAAAGCCAGCATGCGCACTTGCATTTTTCCTTCTCATCAGCGCATCATTCGCATCAGGCGAGGCGCCGCAGCTCGCCACCTCGCTGTCCGCCGTGATGATGGCGCAGGGCACGGTGACCGCAACCGGCGGCAGCATCCTTAGCCTGCAGATGAACCTGTCCGTCCCCTCCTCCGCCCCCTACCAGATAGTGGAGGCGGGCGAGATGATGAAGTTCGACTCCGACGGCAACGGCTACCTTGCCATATCTGCAGCCAACCCCCCCAACCCCTTCACATATTCCAGGCGCATCGGCGTGCAGTCGGTCGCGCGCGCCACCTATTCCCTCCCTGAAAACTACAGCGTGCCGCCCGAGTACAAGAAATTCTCCTCCGCCACCAGCCGCACGCAATCAGGCGACGAGGGCATGAGGCGGCTTGCAGAGAACATCACGGCCGGCGCGAGAACGCCTTTTGAAAAAGTCGCGCTTCTCGCAATCTACGTGAACAGGAACATGCGCTACCAGGAAAACATGGTGGGGCAGGAGAAGGACGCGCTCTGGGTGAAGGGGAACATGTACGGGGTGTGCACGGAGTACGCCACCCTTTTCACCGCGCTCGCCCGCTCAATAGGCATTCCCGTCCGCTACGTATCAGGCTATGTATACAGCGACAAATTCTCAAGCTGGATGGGGCATGCGTGGGCGGAGGCATACGTCGGCAAGTGGGTGCCGGTCGACCCCACCTGGTTCGAGGTGGGCGCATTGGACGCCATGCACATCGAGGAGTCGAAGTATGCCGAGTTCGCCAGCCGCGATTCGCTTTCCGCCTCGGTGTCGCGCCAGGGCGTGGCGCTTGACTGGGACACCGGCGAAAAGAACGGCGCCGTTGTGGGCAACATCGAGACTGTCAAGGCGGCATACGAAAAGCCTTACTCGGATTTCACTTTCGATTCCCCGGCTCACACCTTGGCGCCAGGCGGCACGACAATCGCCTACCTCTCGATGAAAGGCGCGGACTACCGCGTCATTTCGCTTTCGCTTGCGGGCTGCGTGGGGGCGAAGAGCGTGCTCCTGGACGAGTCGGAGCGCTACCTCATATTGGAGCCTGGCAAGGCATCCGTTGCGGTGTGGCAGCTCAACGCATCCTCATCGCTTCCGAAGGGCTATCTCTACACCTGCCCCATCACGCTGAACTCGCCCTACTTGGAGCGCCGCACGCTTTCAGTGGTGATCGACCCCTCATTGCAGGCGCCCTCGCCATTCGAGGCGAGCCTGCGCGAAAGCACGGTGGCGCCCGGGCAGGAAAATTCCGTGCTGCTCCGCGTCCCCCGCCAGCTCCGCGGCAAGGGGTTCGTGGCGGTGCTTCCTGACGGGGTATACAGCGCGCAGGCCGAAGGCGCCTCCGCAGAGATTCCGTTCTCCTCCAATGCCGCAGGCTTTGTCCCTGTTTATGTGGCAGGCGAAGGGGGCGGCCTCTCCATCCTGAATTATTCTTCCGGCGCCGCTTCGGGCATCTCCATCGGCTCGTTCGCCGTTCCCTCCCCCCTCGTGGCTGGCAAGGCGTCATCCGCGCAGGCAAGCATCTCGTCCACATCCTATCCTGCGGACATCACGCTGGACTTTTCGCTTGGCGGCCAAAGCAGCCAGGTTGTGGGCAGGCTTGCCGCCCCTGCATCCTTCACGTTCAATTTCACCCCGGACGCTCCGGGCACCTACGCCGCGCGGCTGTCCGTCTCGTCCCCTGGCTCGTCAGCGGAGGAAAACCGGCTCGCGGTGGTGGAAGCCGCGCCCATGCTGGCAATCGACAAGGTGGGCACGGCATACTCGAACGGCACGCTTTATGCCTCCGTTTCCTTCCTGTCCACAGGCTCCCCATTGGCGCCTGCCGCTTCCGTGGAAGGCGCAACATATCCCGCGTCTGCCCCGCTGGTGCTGGCGCTGCCGGTTGGCAGGCACACCGTCGCCCTCTCCTGGTCCGATGCGGCGGGCAACCAGTATTCCTCAAGCGAGCAAATCACGGTCTCGCAGCCCAGCCCGTTCTCGGCCTCATCGCCCGCGCAGGGCTGCCCGCTTGCGGCTGCCCTCCTCCTCTCCGTCCTGGTATTCTCGGCATCGTCAACAGGCGAAAGAAAGGCATCAAAGGTGTAAGCATGGAAATTGTTTTTCTAGGGACGGGCGGCGGCAGGTTCAACCTGATATCCCAGCTGCGCCGCACAGGCGGATTTGCCATCCTTGGCAGCCTGCAGCTCCACATCGACCCCGGCCCAGGCGCTCTTGCGGCATGCCATGATTTTTCCATCGACCCGCGCCGCACCGATGCCGTGGTGGTGACGCACAACCACATCGACCACTTAAACGACGCCTCTCTCATGCTCGAGGCGATAAACTGCTACCCGGACAGGACGAAAGGCACCTTCATCTCCACGAAGAGCGTGCTTGAGGGGGACGAATTTGGCGAGCGCGGCATCTCCTCATACTTTACGAGAAAACTCTCGCGGGCCGTGGTTGTGCGGCAGGGCAAGAGCGTGAAAATCAACGGCGCCACCCTCACGCCCACGCCGGTTCGCCACGAGGACAGGACGGGATTCGGCTTTGTGCTTGAGATGGATGGCAATCGGGTGGGCTACACCTCCGACACGGAATATTTTCCCGCGCTCTCCCGGC
>JBAZBT010000114.1:0-3008 GCA_041671345.1 Candidatus Micrarchaeia archaeon | reverse complement strand
TATCACCCCGACGGGCCTCAAGCGCGCGTTTGTCAAGCTCAAGGAGGGCTACAAGGCGGATGACGTTGCGGCGAAACTGAAGATAGTGTAGGCATATTTGCAAATTATTCAAGGTGCTAACATGGGAAAACTGCTCAAGCAACAGCGGCGTGTAAAGGGCTCGGTGGCCCACCGCGCGCCTTCGCACCGCTACAAGAACGAGCTTGCGCTCCGCAAGTACGAGGGCATTGAGAGGACCGGCGCGCTTCGCGGCCAGATTGTCCGCTTCATCGACGACCCGGCACGCGGCGCGCTTCTCATGGAAGTCAAGTTCACCGACGGCTCCACAACCGCGTTCATTGCGCCCGAAGGCGCGCGCATCGGCGGCGAGATGCAGTCGGGCTCTGCCGCGCCGGTCGGGCTTGGCAACTGCCTCCCGCTCGGAAGCATCCCCGAAGGCGCCCACATCTACAACATCGAGCTCGACCCCGGCGACGGCGGCAAGCTTGTCCGCACGCCAGGCTCATACGCAACATTGGTGAGCCGCGAAAAGGACAAGGCGTACATCAAGCTCCCCAGCAAGCACCAGCTCATACTCTTCTCCACCTGCCGCGCGCAGATGGGGGTGGTGTGCGGCGGAGGCAGGCTCGAGAAGCCCCTCATGAAGGCGGGCACGAACTTCTACAAGAAGCACGCCCAGAACAGGAAGTGGCCGGTCAACAGAGGCGTGCACATGGCAGCCTACACCCATCCGTTCGGCGGGAAGCAGCACCACAAGGGGCGCGGCAGCATGACGTCGAGAAACGCGCCTCCGGGCAGGAAGGTCGGGCACATCGCAGCCCGCTCGGTGGGAAGGAAGAAAGCCCACGTCGAAGAGGCCAAGATCAACGCAGCGAACAAGAGATAGTCATTGAGGTTATGCTATGCCAAGGATTGACAAGTACCGCGGAAAGATGGCAGACGAGCTTTCGAAGATTCCAACCAGCGAGGCTCTCCCCATGCTCACCTCCCGCGCACGCCGCTCGCTCTCGCGCGTGGCAAGCAACAAGTCCATCAAGGTAAAAAAGTTCATGAAGATGGTCTCGTCCGTGAAGGACAGGGCAAAGGTCATCCGCACGCAGGTGCGCGAGGCGGTGATTGTGCCTGAATGGCTCGGCATGACATTCGCGGTCCACAACGGCAAGGACTGGAAAAACGTCCACGTTTCCGTCGACAAGCTGGGCTACCGGCTCGGCGATTTCGCGCACACCACGGGAAGGGTGCTTCACAGCGGGCCCGGAGTGGGCGCCACAAGGGGATCGAAGTTCATCCCGCTCAAGTAAGTGATTTACATGCTGTACGGATACAACAAGAAGCCAACCGGCCGCATCGCGCGCGCAAGGATATCGAGGGTGAACTGCTCGTTCAAGGACCTCTGCGAGGTCTGCAGGAACGTGAGGGGCAAGGACACCGGCTTCGCCCTCGACTTCCTCGGCAATGCAGCGGAAGGCAAGCAGGCGATTTACTTCGCGCGCCACAACAAGAAGAAGGGCCACCGCCGCGAGCTTGGCGGAAAGAAGGGGGGCTTCCCTGTGAAGTCCTGCCGCGCGGTCCTCGGCGTGGTCGAGAGCGCGGACGCGAACGCGATGAAGCTCGGGCTCGGCGCGACAAAGATAGTCCACATCGCCGCGAACAAGCACGCGACGTACCCGCGCATGTCGCCAAAGGGAAGGCGCATCCGCCACGACTACGAGGTCGCATTCATCGAGGTCGTGCTTGAGGAGAAGCAGGAGAAGCTGGGCGCGAAGAAAGCGGAAACCGCCCCCAAGAAAAATGACGTTCCAAAAGCAGCCGTGACGGCTGATGTTAAGGCAGCGGTGAAGGCAGATGCAAAAGCTGCGGTTCCTGCTGCGAAAGTGGAAGCAGCTCCCAAAAAAGCGGCAGCGGCCCCCCAGAAATCCAATTGATGAGAGTGACTAAATGGCTGACAAAAACAAGGTTGAGGGAAAATTCATCGAGGACGCAATCACGCGCTACCGCGTGAGCAAGTTCCTTGAGACCGAGCTTGACCGCGCAGGCTTCTCCCGCGTGGAGATACAGCGCACGCCAATGGTCACGAGAATCGCGGTCGAGGTGACAAACCCCGGGCGCGTCATCGGCAAGCGCGGCAAGAGCATACAGGACCTCACCGACGCAATCACCCGCGAATTCAAGATCGAGAACCCGCAGATTTCCGTGGTGGAATCCGTGAACCAGAACCTCGAGCCGCGCCTCGTGGCGAAAAAGATATGCCGCTTCATCGAGATGGGCAAGAAAATACGCGCAATCCTCCACGCTTCGCTTCGCGACATCATGGCGGCAGGCGCCCTCGGCGCTGAAATCGTCGCATCGGGAAAAGTCGCGGCCAAGGGAGGCAGGAGCAAGCGCTTCCGCCTCATGGCGGGATACATCCCGAAGGCCGGCGAGCCGGCGCGCCTCGTGGCTGTGAGCCACGTGACGGCGTACCCCAAGTCGGGCGCAATCGGGGTGCTTGTAAGGATAGTGCTTCCCGGGACAGAGTTCCCGGACAAGGTGTCAGGCTCGAAGCCCGAGCTTGCCAAAGTCATCATGGCCGCCGACGATGTTTCGGCCGCAACGCCCCTCGAGGCAGTGCAGAAGAAGGTGTTCGCGCCCCTGAAGAAGCGCAAGCCCATGCAGAGGCACAGAAGGTAATGCCATGGCAATCATAAAGACAAGCAAAATCCGGGAAATGGCCGATTCCGAGCTCTCAGCCAAGCTATTCGAGTTCCAAAAGGAGCTCAACTCCGAGCGCGGCATGCTGGCATCGGGCGGCAGGACGTCCAACCCGGGCAAGATAAGCGAGCTCCGCCGCTCTGTCGCGCGCGTGCTTACAATCCAGCAGGAAAGAAAGCAAGGCATTCGCGCCGTGAAGCCCGAGGCTGCAAAAGCAGAAGCAAAGGCCACGGCGAAAACTGAACAGAAAAAATGAGGTGAAAATTGTTGGTCGAAATATGCCAAAAATGCGGGCTGATGAAGGAACTGTGCGCGTG
>JBAZBT010000113.1:0-3109 GCA_041671345.1 Candidatus Micrarchaeia archaeon | reverse complement strand
TTTCGGCTTCACGCACACGCACCTTGCATCCCTTTTCGGGTTCGCGCACGTGCAGCTCTACCAGGGATTCCACAGGCTCGCCGAGATAAACACGCTCATGCTGGTTTCGCTTCTCGTGGGCATGGCGCACCTGTCGCTTGGCTTCATAATCGGCGCGGTGAACGAGTGGCACCACAGCAGGAAGCATGCAGCCGCCAAGGTATGCTGGCTGCTGATACTGCTCTCGGGCTTCATGGCGATTGCAAGCGGCATGTACAACATCATGCCGGCCATGGCCACCCCGTCATTGATAGTGCTTGGCCTGTCGATTGCCGGCCTGGTGATGACAGAGGGGATAATCGCCGCGATAGAGATACCCGGCCTTCTCGGGAACGTGATGTCCTACCTCCGTATTGCCGCGGTCGGCGTGGGGGGGATTATCATCGCGGAGGCGATAAACGAGCTCCTCATGCCGAAGTTCGAGCTTTCGCCCGTCGGCATCCTGATGTTCATCGTGGTCGGCGCACTGTACCTGGCAATGCACATGGCGGCATGCATGCTTGTGATGTTCGAGGGGCTGGTGCACGGGGCCAGGCTGAATGTCGTCGAGTTCTTCGGCAAGTTCTACCACGGCGGAGGCGCCGCGTTCGCGCCGTTTTCGGCAAGAAGGAATTATACTCAAGAGATTGACTCTTAGAGCTGAAGGAAAGGGATTGGTGTAAAAGAAAAACGAGAGGTGTGTGTAAATCCAGGCGAGTTCGATTCGCCTGTCTATCCACACATGTGAAAGAAAAAAGAGGTGTGAATATGGTAGCAATAGAAAATGCAGGGGCATTCGGCATTGCCGCGGCAATCGCCATCTTTGGCGGCGCCATCGGCACCGGCATCGCGCAGGCGTCGGTCGGCTCGGCAATCATGGGAGTGGTCGCGGAAAGGCCCGAGGACACGTTCAAGCTCATCGTCTACATGGCGCTTCCCGAGCTGATAGTCATCTTCGGCTTCGTGGTTGCTTTCCTGCTGCTGGGGCAGATTGGCGGCGCGGAAGCGGCAGCCAAGACGGCATAATTGCGGAAAAAACACACACGCTCTTTGCGCAACGGGCGGCTTTCCTTTCTTGGCCGCCCGCCAAAACGCGCGCGGGGCTGTTTGCCGCAGGCATGCTGCGGCCCAGGGTGAATACATGGGATTTGAAGAACTCGCAGGCGAACTTTCCAAGGGCGCGGACTCCGAAGGCAGGAAGATAATCCATGCCGCGGAGAAGAACGCCGGAAAAGTCGTGGAAGACGCAAAGGGGAAGGCGGAGGAGATTGTCAAGGCGGCGAAAAAGGAAGCCGCGGATCTCGCGAAGCAGGAGGCGTCCGAGAGGGCCACTTCCGCAAAGCTTGCGGCAAAAAAGACGCTGGACGAGGCGCGCGACGAGGCGGTCGAGGCGTCCATGGGCCAGCTGTGGCAAAGGTTCAAGGCGGACTCCATGAAAAAGTCGGTTTATCCCGGCCTTATCGAAAGGCTGGTTTCCGAGGGCATGGCTGAGCTCGGCACGGGCAGCGCAATCGTCTACGCCAGGGGCGAGGACGCGCAGTACGCCAAATCAGGCGAAAGCCGGAAGCTCCCGCAGGAATACTGCGGCGGAGTGATTGTGGAGAGCAAGGACGGGAAAGTGCGCGTGAACAAGACGCTCGAGGAGATTTTCGCGCAGAAAAAGCCTGCGCTTCGGAAGGAGATTTACGACAGGCTGTTCTAGGCAGGAAGGGATTGCATGCGGAAGCTGAAAACCACGAACCAGGCGCAGGGGGGCATGGAGGATTTCCTGCCTTTCATGAAGACCCTCACTTACGGCTACTCCAACGCGCGCGTGCGCGCCATGAGGCCGCACCTGCTCACAAGAAGGCAGGCGGACGACCTGCTGCGCGTGAACACCAATGCAGGCGTGATAGAGTACCTGTCGCGCACCGCCTACAAGAACGACTTCTCCAACATGCCGCGCAGGACAACGGACGAGGAGAGGGTGGAAATCGGGGTGAGCAGGAACTTCGCGAGAACCGCGCAGAAGCTCCTCAAGATAACCCCCGCCAAGGGAAGGCCGATGGTCGCGGCTTTCCTGGGCAGGTACGACGTCCACAACATCAAGACGATAATGCTCGCAAAGAAGCTGGGGAAGGCGCGCGAGGACACGCAGGCGATGCTGGTGCCGGCAGGCTCGATGGCGCCAAAGGAGCTCAACGCGATGCTGTCCGCAAAGAGCGCGGACGACTTCTACACTGCGCTCCGCGGCACGGCGTTCGGGGAGAAATTCTTCATTTCCGCGTCCATGAGGAACATCCCCAAGGAGCAGATAAAGGCGCTTTTCCAGAACCCGAATTCTGACGCGGCGAAGCTGGACATGTTCATGTCCGCGCTTGATTTCTATTACTATGAGATGGCATCGAACATCATGGCAACGGGCGAGAAGGAGGCGCAGGTAATCGTCACGCTGCTTTCGTTCGAGGCCGACGCGAAAAACATCATGACCATACTCCGGCTCAAGCGCGGCGGCGCGGACAGGAAGACGATAATGACCCACATGGTGGGCGGCGGGAGGGTTTCGCGCGCAAGGCTCGAGAGGATTGCCGCCGGCAAGGACGTGCACGAATCCGCGCAGCTCTCATCGGTGTTTTTCATGTCGAAGACGGGAAGGGACGACTTTGCCGCTGCGGAGCAGCTGTACAGGAAGGACAGCCAGCTGTCGCACTTCGAGGTCGTGTTCGAGCGCTCCATTGCGCGCCGCTCGCTCCATGCGCTCAAGAGAAGCATCATGTCCATTGGCGCGATAGTGGGCTTCCTTTTCCTGAAAGAGGAGGAGATGCACAACATCCAGAAGATAGTGAGGGGCAAGGCGCTTTCATTGCCTGCCGAGAAGGTTTCGCAGATGCTGATATTTGCCTGATGCGAATGCGGATGAATGGGTGGATTGGAATGGCCGATAACAAGGAAAAAATCGCGGTGATTGCCGATTCGGCGACATGCCCGGGCTTCAGGCTTGCCGGGGTGGAGGGCACGTTTGCGCTCTCCGGGGCCGAGGCAGAGGCGAAGATTGCGGAGCTTTTGGGAGACGAAAGCTACGGCATCATCGTGGTGAGCGAAAGGGCGGTGG
>JBAZBT010000112.1:0-3141 GCA_041671345.1 Candidatus Micrarchaeia archaeon | reverse complement strand
GCGGAGGCGGAAGAGCTTGAGAAGGCCGCGCACGCATTGCACGGCGCAGGCGCAAAATGCCCTGTGTGCGATTCCGAGCTTGCGCATGGCAAGGCAGAGGAGCTGTCGCACGGGAAAAAAACGAGCGCAAACGGGAAAAAGGCGCTATCAGAGGCGCAGGCAAAGGAACTCGCAGCGAAAAAAGCCGAAATTGCGCTTCTTGAAAAGGCAGTAGCTGAGCTTCGCCTGTGTGCTGCGCAGCTGGAGCGCATGAAATCAGAGGCAACAGACATTTCCGCGCTTTCAGGCAGGGAAAAATCCGCGCAGGAGCAATCGTCCAGGCTCGAGGCGGCTGCAAAGAAGGATGAGGAGGCAATAACGCTCACTGAAAAGTCGCTGGAGAACGCGCGGAAGGCGCACGAGGAGGCTGTGCGCACTGAAAAACTGTTCTCGGATTTTGAGGCTGTGAAGAAGAAGCAGGCGGAGGCACAGATTGCCATCTCCTCGCTTTTGTTTGACGAGGAAAAATACGAGGCTGCAAGGAAAGCCGCCGAGGAAATGGCAGTGGCGCTTGCGCGCGTGGAATCCGACTTTTCAGGCGAGGAGAGGAGGCTGGAGCTGGTGGCAAACCTCCGCGAGGTGCTGGAAGCCGAGCTTGCCGAAATGAAAGGCAAGGCGCATCTTGCAGAAAAATATGCTGCAGCTGCGCAGGAGATGGCGATTTACAAGAACGGCCTGTCAGCGGCGCAAAGCGAGCTTCGCTTCACCTTGGTCGAGGAGATAAACGAGGCACTGGCCGAGGTCTGGCCTGCCATCTACCCCTATGCCGATTACGACTCCGTGAAGCTTGAGGCAGATGAAAAGGATTACCGTCTCCTTATGCACAAGGACATCTGGCGGGAAGTGGACAGCGTGGCATCGGGCGGCGAGCGCGCGTGCCTTTGCCTGTCGCTGCGCATTGCGTTTGCCACCGTGCTCACGCCCGACATCGGCTGGCTCATACTTGACGAGCCCACGCACAACCTGGACGCCGAAGCCGTCACATTGCTTGCAGAGGCGATAAACCAGAAGATTCCCTCCATCGTGGAGCAGACATTCGTGATAACGCACGACCCCGCGCTTGGCGAGAGCGCGGAAGGCTCGGTTTTCCGCCTCGAGCGCGACAAGAGCAAGGGCGAGAGCACGCGCGTTGAGAAAATCTGAATTTTGGAGATTGGCTATTTTTGGGCTGGCGCTGGAAGGAAATCGGATTAGCCATGTGCTTGGGCCGGTGTTAGAAGAAAGGTATTATCCTCATCGCCGACTTCACAAGCTCGTCCTTTGCCGTGCCTTCCTTTCCCTTCTTTTGCAGGTGCTGGACCACCCCATGCCTGCACACCGGCGAGTGGGAAAGATACGCTGATGCAAGGCGCGGCAGGTCGGACTCGCGCGCGACACCGGACGAGACCAGCGCGCGGAGCGTGGAGACCGCCTCGTAGAACGTGGTCTCGTGCTCATGGAGCGCGAACAGCCTTGACGGGTTGAGAAGCTTTGCCTCCTTGCCTGAGAACTCCACTGTTTCAGGAGAAAGCCCTCCGCAGCCAAGCCCTTCGGTGTGCAGCGCGGCAAGCCGCTTCACAACCGCAGCGGAAAATGCCGCGCGCTCGTCCTGCGCAACCTCGTGGGCTTTCCTCCCCGAAGAGCGGCACACCACGAATATCTCGCCCCCCTCCCCGCACACATAGCCCACCGGCTCGCTCGTGTGGTCGGAAAGCCCCTCTGAGCAAACAAGCGCCATCTGCGCGTGCGGCTCCGACTCTGCGCGGCTGAAGCTGAATTGCTCGCTTCGCTCGGCAAAGGAAGCCCCTTCTGCGGCATCATGCCTGTCCAGCGGGTAGCTGAGGTGCTCAAACCCTGGCGCGAGCACCGCGAACCGGTTCTTGTTCATGATATACGACCTTCGGGAATTTCCTGTTGGCAAGCACCAGCATGGAGTGCTTCGCCAGGCGGACGCGCGTTGACGGCAGCCGCGAGCATAAGTCGCGCTTGCCGAAATCCTCCACGCTAGTCTTCCATCTGGAGAACGGCCGCACGTCCTGCTGAACATTTTTCGCAAATACTTGGACCTTTAACATTTTTTCACCATTTTTCCCTGATCTGGTTTCTAAACGGTATTTTCAACATCAAGCCAGGCTCAGCTCGAAAAATTTTGCTGCCCCAGCTTTTTCCGGAGGCCCCTGCAATTTGCCAAGGTCACAAAGGCCAGACTTCAGGATGGAAGGATAAGCTTTCCAAAAATAGGGCTAGGCATATGGCAATCCGCAACATTGCATTCGTTCCAGTTTGACACCATGTCAAGCCTCCCGCTTCTTTACATTAGGCAACAGTTTAAAAAACCAGGGGAAACTGCACATATTTGTGCAGGAACTCTTGCGAAAAGCGTCAGGAAATTGCGTTTTTGTCCTTTATTTCCGCAAGCTTTCCCGCCAAAGCCTTTGCGGACATCTCAGGCAGCTCGGACACCATCACCACTTCGGTGCCAAGCTCGAAGCCCGCCCAGGTCGAAAGGCGCGAGACCACCTCGAGGTGGAACGGGAACTCCCCGCCCGCGTGCGGCGCGGAATGGAAGATTATATTGTAGGGGCCAAAGCCCGTCTCGGAGTCGAATGCCGTGAGCACGGACTTGAGGATGGATGCGAGCGCGCGCAGCTCATCATCCGGCAGCGCTGCGAGCGAGTTGGCATCGCCCTCCGGGGCGATCCATGTCTCGAAATGGTAGCGGGGGGCTTTCGGGCACATGGCAAAGAAGTGCGCGTTCTTTGCAAACACGTTTTTCTGCTGCTTTTTCATCAGCTTCCTTATTTTGCCCGCCTTCTTGGCAAGCTTCTTGACGTAGTCGGGGACGAATGGCATGCCCACCAGCTGGGTGTGGGAGTGCTCAAGCGACGCCCCGCCCGCCTTGCCCTCGTTCTTGAAGACGATGGTGTAGGCAAGCTTCGGGTCCACCGCGGCAGACGCCATCCTGCGCTTCACCATGGAAAGGTAGTCGAAAATATTTTCCTCGCTAAGCTCTGAAAGCGTTTTCTGGTGCTCGGGCGTCTCCACGATGACCTCGTGCCTGCCGTATGCCTTCCTGCTTTCGGAGGAAAATGCAGGGAACTTGTTTGGGAAGCAGCGGATTTC
>JBAZBT010000111.1:0-3184 GCA_041671345.1 Candidatus Micrarchaeia archaeon | reverse complement strand
GCCGGGCGCCACGTCGCCTTTCAGCGGGCATTTGATTATGTCAAGCGCCACGCTTTCGGATGCAAACACTATCTTGTCCTCGTCAGCGCCCCAGCAGAGCGGGCGGATGGAGTGCGGGTCGCGGAAAGCGATGAGCTCGCCGGAGTCGGTGATGCAGACCACGGAATACGAGCCGTCAAGCTTTGCCATCAGCGCGCGCGCTGCCTCGAAAAAGTCAGGCGCCTTGTTGTACTCCTCGATGTATGCCGCAAGTATGAGCTCGGCGTCGCAAGTGGAGCAGAACTTGGTTCCGCCGTCCTCCATCAGCTTCCTCGCCTTGCCGTAGTTGGATATGTTGCCGTTGTGCGCGAGCGCGAATTTCTTCCCGTTGATCTCGGCCATGAAAGGCTGCGCGTCCTCCGCCCCGCCCGCGCCGATTGTCGGGTAGCGGGTGTGCCCGATGCCGACGTGGCCCGGAAGCGACTCGATTGCCTTGGCGTTAAGGACTTCGGGCACGAATCCCAGCCCGCGCACCGTGGATATCTTCCTGCCGTCCGATGTCGATGCGCCCGCAGAGTCCTGGCCGCGGTGCTGAAGGTTCATGAGACCGAAATATATGTCGCCTGCCACGCCCTTGCCTGAAAACGAGTAGATGCCGAATGCGCCGCAGTATTCGCGCTTGTCCAAATCGGAGTGCGTAGACTGGGAGATGATTACCATATCAATAATTTGAAGGAAAAGCTTTTGAAGCTAGATATTCAAAGCGCGTGCGGTGATGGGAATGGCAGGCACGGGCGAAGGGAATCCAACTGGAAAATTCATGCTTATCGGGGGAGTGGCATTCATTGCCCTCCTGGTGCTCATTTGCGGGGCATACCTGGTTGCAGCCTACAATGGGATGGTAAGCGCGGACCAGGACACCCAGTCGCAGTGGGGCAAGGTCGAGGTGCAGTACCAGAGGAGGGTGGACCTCATACCCAACATGGTGGAGATTGCGAGGAAACAGATGGACTTCGAGCAGTCCACGCTCACGGCGGTGACTGCCGCAAGGACGGGCTGGCTCAATGCGAAAACGGTGGACGAGAAAGTTGCAGCGGGCAGCCAGCTCGACGCCGCGATGCCGCGCTTCATCGCAACGCTGGAGGCATACCCGCAGCTTCGCTCGTCCGAAATCAACGCAAAGCTCATGGACGAGGTGGCAGGCACGGAGAACAGGATTTCCGTGGAAAGGAGCCGCTACAACGACGTGGTGAGGGCCTTCAATGTCAAGGTGAAATCGTTCCCTGACAACATGCTTGCCCCTGCATTCGGCTTCAAGGAAAAGGCGTATTTCCAGTCCGCCGCAGGCTCTGACCAGCCGGTCAAGATAAAGTTCGACTGAGGCGCATCATGAGCCGATTTGCGCCCCTGTTCCTTTTCCTTCTCCTTTCCTTAGCCGTATTTGCGGCTGATTTCCCCGCCATAAAGCCAGGGATGAACGACCTGTCGGGGAAAGTGAGCGCCGCTGATGCCGCGCGGATAAATGCGATTTGCAGCAGCATCCGCAATGCGACTGGCGCCCAGGCAGGGGTGCTGGTGCTGCCCACCACGGGAAGCTACACGATGGACGAGTTTGCCGTGAAAACTTTTGAGAAGAACGGCGTGGGCGAAAAGGGGCGCGACAACGGGCTGCTCCTCGTGGTTGCCACGGAAGACAGGGCATGGAGGATGGAAGTCGGTTATGGGTTGGAAGGCGTGCTGCCCGACGGGAAAGTTGGCACGCTTGCGCGAGCCAACCTGTTGCCTGACCTGTCGAAGGGCAATTATGGCGCAGGGATAATCAAGATGCTCACCGCGGTGGAAAATGAGCTTGTGGCCGGAGGCGAGGCGCCGGCACCCGGAACGGGCGAGGCGGGCATTTCCGCCTGCCTGGGCCCCTTGCTTGTCCTGATCATCATAGTGCTCGTAATCCTGATTGTTGCCGGCAGGATAAAAACAAAGGGGTGGAAAGGCAAGGGTGGCTTTTCCGGCGGAAGCCACGGGTGGGGAGGAGGCGGCTTCTCGGGCGGCGGAGGCGGGTTTTCAGGAGGAGGCGGGAGCTTTGGCGGCGGCAGCTCTGGCGGCGGCGGGGCAGGGGGCAGATTTTAGATGGACCATCTTCTTTGCAATCCAAGCCCGAAAAGGGCAAGCCACAAGGGGCAGAACGGCGTGGTGCTCGTCATTGGCGGGAGCAAAACGTATCATGGCGCCCCCGTGCTTGCAACGCGCGCGGCGGTGCGCTTCTGCGACCTCGTCTATTTCTTTTCAACGCCTGAAAACCGGTCCGTCATCAAGAAAATGAAAATTTCCACCGCCAATGTCATCTGCGTGCCGAAAAGCAAATTCAAGTTCGCGCTTGCGCACGCCACGTGCGTGCTTGTCGGCAATGGGATGGACGCGGATGCAAAGACCGGGGCAATGGTAACGATGGTGCTTCGCTCAAAAAAGCGCTGCGTCATCGATGCCGCCGCGCTCCGCGTGCTGCCTGTGAAACTGCTGCACAAAAATGCCATTCTTACCCCGCACGCACGCGAGTTTGAGGCTGCGTTCGGCTTGCCTGCGGACGGGGGAAACGCGCGCGCGATGGCGGAAAAATACGGATGCACCATACTTCTCAAGGGGGTGCAGGACATCGTTGCATCGGGCGGCAGGCTGGTGAAGGTGAAGGGCGGCAACGCAGGCATGACAAAGGGGGGCACGGGCGACGTGCTTGCAGGGTTGTGCGCGGCGCTGTTTTCGAGGTGCGGCGACCCGCTTCGCGCGGCTTACACCGCCTCGCGCCTCAACAAGCGCGCCGGGGAGCTTCTCTACAAGCACTACCATTACAACTTCTCGTCAGAGGACCTTGCGGATGAATTGGCTTACGCTGCCGTGCACATGCCATAGCGTGTTATACCCTATCTGAGAAAGAAAACGCACATGAAACAACAACTTATTTTTTCTTCTTATGTTTAAGCAAGCTTTGATTATCGATGATCTTGTTTCCTTTACCTAAAATAACCAATATTAGTGCAAAAAACCATCCTTGCCAAATACCACCAATAATAAATAACGCCAACGCAATTCCGATAGAAAAAACGATCCCCTGTCGACCCAGGCTGTAGCCGCATATGCCATATAATAAAGCCAGGAAAGCAGTCAATAGTATCATGCCTTTCTTTTGTTCCACCACGTCACTATCAGCCAT
>JBAZBT010000110.1:0-3214 GCA_041671345.1 Candidatus Micrarchaeia archaeon | reverse complement strand
ACGCTTGCATCCGTGCTTCCTGTCATGCTCTACTACGGCTTCCTGATTTTCGGCAGGGACGAGGACGGCAGGGGCAGCATCATGACCATAATCGGCGCATTCGTGGCGCAGTTCATAGGGCAGCTCATGGTGATGTGGCTCTCGCGCCAGCGCGAGTATTTTGCCGACGAGTTCTCCGCGCGCCTCACAGGCAACCCGACGCACCTCATGTCCGCGCTTGCAAAGATAACGTATGGGCAGGCTGCTGGCGCAGGGAAGGCGGGCACAGGCAGCATGGCATCCGCGCTTTACATTGCAGAGCCATCTGGCGCAAAGATGAGCGTGGCGGAAATCGCAGGCGCCATCCGCACAGGCAACGACGCCGCGCTTGTGGAAGCGATAGAGAAGGAGAAGAAAGGCGGGGCGATGGAGTTCCTCATGACGCACCCTCTCACGTCGAAGCGGCTTGAGAGGCTCATGAGGCTGAAGAAGGGAATTGCGGCTTAACGGTGATTGATTGGAAAAAATAAGCGAAGGGATTTGGGAAATGCCGCGCGAGGGCACCATGAGGGTGGCTGCGCGCGTGTTTGCGACCGACAAGATGTTTGCGACAATGGGCAAGGACAGGACGTTCGGGCAGCTGAGGAACGTGGCGTCATTGCCCGGCATCGTGGGCAAGGCTTGCCTCATGCCAGACGGGCACGAAGGGTACGGCTTCCCGATAGGCGGCGTTGCGGCATTCGACCCCGAGCAGGGCGGCGTGGTGTCGCCCGGCGGCGTGGGCTATGACATCAACTGCGGCGTGAGGCTGATTGCCACAGAGCTTCCTGCCACCGAGGTGCGCGCGAAAATGCGCCAGCTTGTGGACTTGCTTTTCAAGAACGTGCCATCGGGCGTGGGCTCCAAAGGAAAGCTTCGCGTAACCGAGCGCGAGCTTGACGAGGCGCTGACGCGCGGCATTGACTGGGCGATTGACTCAGGATACGGCACGCGAGCGGACAAGGAAAGGACAGAGGAAGGCGGCAGGATGGAAGGCGCCGACCCGTCAGCTGTCACCGAGAAAGCGAAGAAAAGGGGCTTGCCGCAATTCGGGACAGTGGGCGCGGGCAACCACTTTGTCGAGATACAGGATGTGCAGGAAATCATGCTTCCGGAAGTCGCTGAGAAATTCGGAGTGAAAAAAGGCAATGCCGTTGTCATGATTCACTGCGGCTCGCGAGGGTTCGGGCACCAGGTGTGCGACGATTCTTTGCGCGACATGCTTGCAGCCTCCCGAAAGTACGGGATTTCGCTTCCGGACCCAGAGCTTTGCTGCGCGCCCATAAACTCCCCTGAGGCGGAAAAGTACCTCAAGGGAATGCGCTGCGCTGTGAACTATGCGTTCTGCAACAGGCACATCATGATGCACTGGGTGAGGGAGACTTTCGATGAAGTATTCGGCAAGGGAACAAGCGAAGGCATGCCCCTTGTGTACGACGTCTGCCACAACATCGCGAAATTCGAGGAGCACACGGTTGACGGGCAGAGGAAAAAGGTGTGCGTGCACAGGAAGGGCGCCACGCGCGCATTCGCAGCAGGCAGGGTGGAAGTGCCTGCAATTTACAGGGACATAGGGCAGCCGGTAATCATTCCCGGCAGCATGGGCACATCATCCTACTTGCTCGTAGGCAAGCAAGGCGCAATGGACAACACGTTCGGCTCCTCATGCCACGGCGCGGGGCGCGCAATGAGCCGCTCCAAGGCAATCCACACCTGGAAAGGCAATGCCATCTCAGCAGAGCTTTTGAGCAGGGGAATATTGGTGAAGTCCACCGAGTCCGAACTGCTCGCGGAAGAGGCGCCTGGCGCGTACAAGGATGTCGACGAGGTCGTGCTTTCCGTGAAAGCCGCGGGCATCACAGACATCGTGGCAAAGCTGTTGCCCATGGGCGTTGTGAAGGGCTAAGCGCCTCAAAAATAGTTCAAATAGCCGCGCTAATGCAAAGCTATATATAGTTGGTATATATACAACCTATATATCAAGGTGATATGATGGTATCTGCACAAGTCTATCTGGACGATTACACCAACCACGTGCTTAACGTGATAAAGGCGAAATTCGGGCTTACCGACAAGTCCGGTGCAATAAACAAGCTTGCCGAGATTTACGGCGAGGATTATGTGGAAAAGGACGCCAATGGCGAATATGTGAAGAAAATACTTGATATTGAGGAGCGGCACTTCAAGAAATACGGCAATCGCAAGATGTCGCTTAAGGAGCTTGATGAGCTTTGCGGGGAGAGCTGAATGTTCGACTTTGACTTTTCAGATGTGCTCAAGCTCAAGATAAGGAAGCTTGTGAAGAAGGACAGGAAAAAAGTCGAGATAATCAACAGCAAAGTAAAGGAAATCGTGAAATGCAGCCCTACTGATATAATGCACTACAAGAATCTCAGGCATGACCTGAAGGAATACAAGCGCGTGCATATCAACACTCATTTTGTTCTCACTTTCAAGGTGGATTTGGCGAAGAATTTTGTGCTGTTTGCTGATTTTGACCATCATGATAAGGTATACTGAATAGCCAGCCGTTTCTGCCTCTGTGAAAGCAAGCTTAATAAACTCCAAACGCGCTTCCCAAACCATGGCGGCGACCGGCTCGATTGAGAAATGCGAAAAGGAAATCTCCTCCCTCGCCCGCGAGGCTTCCGCGCTTAGGCGCGCGCTTATTTCATCGGCAAAGGCGTCCGCCGGCTTTTCGCATTCAATGGACAAGCTTGGGGACCAGCTTGCAAGGGCGCAGTCCAGGCTTGCGCGCGCGGGGACCGAGATGGAGCTTGATGAAACTGCGGTCATCGCGAAAAAAATCAGCGACGAGCTTGCCACTCTCGCCCCTCTTGCAGCGGGCGCCGCAGTGGCTGCGGAAGGAATCTACATCGCGCGCGAGTTCCGCGAGCTTCGCTCCCAGCTTGGGAAAATGCAGGACACGCTGGACGGCATGGCAAAGCGCGCGAGGAAGGCAAGGCAGCAGCCCGGCAAAATCGCGCTTCTCTCATTTTCAAACTCCGTGAAGCTCTGCAGGTCAAAGCTTGCGCGCATGGGCAAGCTTCTCGCCACGAAGGACAGCCGCGCGCACGTGAGGCTTTTCGAGGCAAAAAGCGAGGCGGCGGAGCTTGCCGCGGGGGTGGACGAGGCCCTCGTTCTCATGACGCGCTCGCGGCTCAAATTAAAGATTCGCGCCTCCAAGGCGGAAATA
>JBAZBT010000109.1:0-3243 GCA_041671345.1 Candidatus Micrarchaeia archaeon | reverse complement strand
CCCAACGACTACCACTCCGCACTCGCCTCGGCGCTTGGCATAACTTCCGACCAGGAGGAGGACAGCACATTCCTTCAGGAGCGGCTTGCATTCGAGCTTGCAAGCATCGGAAGCTTCGCGCTTGCGCAGAAGCTCCTGGCGGAAATCAAGCTGAAGAAAAAGCTCGACACGCGCGAGTGCCTCATGAAGCTCGGCTACCGCTATGACGTGAAAAGGAAGCGGCTCATACTCGGCAAGCGCACATGCGGAAAGCCGGTGGAGGCGCGGGGCATTGTCTCCCTCCTCCTGTCGTCCGTGAAAAAGTAATTGGCCAAAGCGCGCCATCCTGCACACATTTAGCCTGGCGCGCAAGCATGGCTCTCTTTACAGCATTATCTCGCACGCGCACACGGGCTGCTCGAGGCCGAATTCGGAGAGCACCTCGGGCGCGATTTCCCCGAAATGGCCTGCCTTCCTGCCGTCGATGTAAAGCGCCGCGCACCTGCCCGGGAGGAACGCGCCGTAATCTTCCGCCTTCACGTCCGCGCTCTTGCCCGTGCAATCCATCAGCGCCATCGCCACCCCCTTAATCTCCGAGAAGTTCGCCTTGGAGTGCATGGAGGCGAACGAGAGCGACTGCGAAATGGAAAGACTGGCTGCCTGCCCAGTGCCGCTTTCCGGCGATGCAGGCGCTGCAACCGGCCCGGCCTCGTAAAGCTTGATGGGCAGCTTCTCGTTCTTGCTGTCGGATAGCGCGGAGAGGAGATTGGGCAGGATGGACGAGCGGAAGAACGCGAACTCGTCTGTAATGGGATTTTCAATCTCCATCCTGGCGCCTTCCGGCACGCGCGCCTTCTTTTCCAATGCGCGGCTTGAAAGCGTCCAGGTGACTGCCTCGTCAAAGCCCAGCCCCACCAAAAGCTCATGGTAGGGCGTCTGCGGCATTTCCCTGCCCATTGTCTGCACCGAGGGAAGGCTTGGCTCGAAATTGTTGAAGCCGTAAGCGATGGCAACGTCCTCGATAAGGTCGACCTCGTTCATCACGTCCGTCCTGTAGCCTGCCGAATAGGCAAAGCCGGCTTCCACGCGGTAGCCCATCTTCGCAAGCAGCGGGCCTACCTGCTCGGGCGTGAATGGCGCGCCAAGCAAGCGCTCGGACTCCTTCACTGGAAGCGGCCACTTCTTCTCGGAAAGCAGCGGGTATGGCACTCCGTTGAGCGTAATCCTTTCCACCGCGCCGCCCCTGTCAGCAAGCGCTGCCACCACGATGTTCACAGCCTGCCTCACAGCCTCCTCGCTCGTGCCCGTGCAGTCTATGAAGACGTTTTTCGTCTCAGATGTAAGCTTGGTAAGCTCCCCGTTTATGATGGGCGGGAAAGAGAGTATCTCGTGCCTGCTGTCCTCTATCATCGGGCACAGGTCGGAAACAAGGTGCTCGAATGCCATTCCTTTCGGGTGCCTGCGCAGGATTTCCAAGGGCGTCATGCTCTCCGCGCTCTCAAGCGGCACGAAGCGCACATCCTCGCGCCCGCAGGCAAAATACCTGAAAGGCGCGCGCACCTTGTCCATGTCATGTATGCCAATCGCGACTTTCCTGCGCTTCCTGCCCAGCGTCTCGTGCAGCTTCTCCTGCAGCTGCATAATCGAGCGCACCGTGCTGTCGTTGAACGTGACTCCTTTCACCACTGCGCCGCCAAAGAAAGGGCGCACGGCCGTTACGGATGCATCCACTGCGAGTTCCACGCCCGAGTCGCCAATGGAATACAGCGCCGGCTCCCCCTTCAAATAGCAGCGGAGCGCGCGCGCAATCCCTTCCACGGAAAGCGCGTCAGGCCTGTTCGGCGTCACTTCCACGTTGAGTTCTCCAGTTTCCATCTTCTCGGTGGGAAAGCCGAGCTGGGTGAGGGTGTCGATTGCCTCCTGCTCGCCAATTGAAACCAGCTCATTGAGGTCCGAAAGCGTGATTTGCAGCTGTGCCATAATGGGCTTTCAGAAGGTGAAGTTAAAAAAACAGGATGGGCGCGGCGCTCACAAGCAGCGGCGCTCTATCCTCACGCCTTCGCAGCCGTTCACCCTTTCGATTATTTCGGACAGGGCATCTGGCGGCACCGGGCCGAACTGCGTGCTTGAAAGGACCGGGTCAACGAAAATCTCAAGCATCTTGCCGTCCAGGCGGTAACGGTATTCAATCGCGCCTGCGCCTATTATCTCCACATCCGCGTTGCCAAGCGAGAAAAACGCGGCGCCATGCGCGCCGGACAGCCCCTTGGGGGCGGCATCCCTGTCAGAAACAATGGTATACATCAGATCCGTCAGGATGTCTGCGTGGATATCCATGCTCACAGGGGCAATGCCCACCATCATCCTGCCCTCGCCCATGCTCCACATGCCCTTTGGGATGTCGACTGCGATGAATTTGCCGGCAGGGCGCATGCTCGATGGGCATTCTTTCCGCAACGTTTCGATTTGCGGGTTGAAAAGGAGCCAAAGCCCGTCCGCCCGGGCAACGGCGTAATTGTTCAATTTGTTATAGGTTTTATTTGACCTGGGGCCGATGTTTTTGCAGTTTTGCTCGATTCTTGCAAGGCATGCCGCAAGCGCCGGGTCGTTTTGCGCCGGGGTTTTTTCCTTTGCCAGGAATCCTGCGTATGCAGCCACGAGCCGCGGCTTCTCCGATAAAACAGGCGTTGCCATGGAAAAATAGTGTGGGTATTATTTTATAAAGATGTTGAAAGCGCGCGCCCGGGCTACACTATCGCGTCCACAATGTGCTTCTTGCCCGCTATCACTACTGAGGGTTTCTCGTTGGCATAAAAAGTCTGGCCCGACACCTTCACGAATGGGATAAAGGCTTCGCTGGCAGCATATAGCCTGCCAGAGCGCATTGACAGCGCAACACTCTTTTCCTTCCAATTCGTGCTGGTACTTTCCATATTCCCACTGTTTCCCATTATATACCAAAGGGTATTTAAATGTAGTGGTTAAAAGCGGGAAAATGGTAATAAGACGCCGGGAATGCGCGCGCTAAGGGAAATAGGGTAAAAAAGAAAGAAAAATAAAAAAAGTGAAAAGGTTTAGACAACCTTCTCTGCGACGGCGCTTGATGCCTTCACCGCCGTTATGCGGATCTTGCACGTCTCGCCGACAGCCACTCCAGGAACGAATATGACAAATCCTTCCTTCTTGGCGATTCCGTCGCCCTTGGCAGCCACTGCCTCGATGGTCACGTCAAGCTCGTCGCCGACCTTGACTGGCTTGGGCATG
>JBAZBT010000108.1:0-3303 GCA_041671345.1 Candidatus Micrarchaeia archaeon | reverse complement strand
GTCTATGAGCGTCCCGTACTTGTCCATGAGCGAGCTTCGCGCGGCGATTTCCTCGCCTTTCGTGGATTTTGCGATCTTGAGGGCGACCTCGAAGAGCTTGTCCGCGCGCTTCTCGCGGCGGTTGCCCTCGACTTTTGCCTTCTTCTCGCTCTCGGTGACGCGCTTCAATGACAAGTCTATCTGGCTTTTTTCCAAATCGACATGGTAGACCTTTGCGACGAGCTTCTGCCCCTCGCGGAGGAATTCGTGGATGTTCTTTATCCAGCGCGGCGCGACCTCGGAGATGTGGACGAACGATTCCTTTTCGCCGTATTCGTCAAGCGAGCAGAACGCGCCGTAGGGCATGATTTTCTTTACTGTCACCAGCACCAATTCGTCCTGCTCGGGCATGTCGGCCATTATCCATCAACCTATCCAAACTTAGAGAACCTTGATTACCTTGCAGCCCTCGGCGACTTCCACGCGCGAGCCCGACGGCATGGCGATTACCTCGCTGCACACCAGGCACGCCACCTTCGCAGACGCGTTGCCGAAAATGTTCTGCTCGTTCCCGCACTTGCATTTTACCCTTAGGAATTTGCTCATCAAAACACCCTTAGTTGAATTCCAGTTTCTTCTTCGTGCGCGTGCCGATGACGCGCTCCTGCTTCTTCTTGCACACCGTGCACTCGAGAGTGATTTTCTGGCGCTTGCCCTGCTTCTTCACGGTCTTTTCTCCGGCGCGCTTGCCGCCGTGGCCCGTGAGGCTCCTCTCGTGCTTGCGGTTGCCGATTGCCATCGGGCGCGCCTTGCCCTTGCTTGCAAGCTTCGCCTTGTGGGGCGTGTGCTTGAGGCACTTCGGGCAGTATGCATTCACTTCTTTCGGATACTTCATAGTAAACACCTGTCGTTTACGGCTGATGGGCCGCCTATATCGTTTCTGCGATTTTCTGGCGCAACAAGAGCTCGGCTTCCTGCGAAGGAAGGTCGGATTCCTGCCCCGCCTTGAAGGGGCCGAACCTTTCCCTGTTCATGCCGACGTATTCCTGCACCTCTTTCGTGAACCGCACCCTCTTCACGCCCGCCCCGCCTTTTTCAGGGGCGATTACGGCTTCCGGCTCGGGCGCCGCCGCCTTCTTCTTCGACTCGAAGCGGGAAAGCAGCGAGTCGAGCTTCTCGTTCTCCTCGCTCACGATGCCGCGGAAGCGGTCGTACACCTCGTACTCCTCGCGCGTCATCTCCTCCACCTTGGCTTCCTGCCCGCCGCTCCGGATTGCCTTGAACAGCAGTTTCTGCTGCCGTATGAGCACGATTTCGCGTATGGTGGCTGCCGCGTTCTCGAACTCGCGCATCTGCAGCACCGAGCGGCTTCCCTCCATCTCCGAGAATTTCGAGGACAGGAAGGATTGCACCGAGGGATAGAAATCCCCGGGGAGCTTGCCAAGCCCGGGCTGCGCCTTCTCTTCCCGCGCAAAATCGCGCAGGTTCTTGTAAGTGAGATCGGCCATGCTCGCATCCCGTATCAGTTGCGGCTCCCTATGCAATATAGGGGGCCGTGCTACTACTTCCGGTTCAAAAGGTATAAAAAACAGCACCTCAGGCTGTTTTTTAGAAGTTGGCGAAGCCAACTGAGATAAAAAAGCACCCCTCGGTGCTTTTTTAGATTTGGAAACGGAAGTGCGCAGGCGCTTCCGAAAGAGCCTCGCACGAAGCGCCTCACTTCCTTTTCCTTGTGAGGAACAGGTACCCGGCAACTGCCGCAAGCACAACCGCAATCCCCGCCCCCATGAGCGCAAGCGAGATTGCGGGCGCTGCCGCCACCTTCACAGCGTCAGTTGCAGCGCCCTGGGCTGGCAGGCTGCCAGCAGCCCCGTCAGGCGCCGCCTTGGGCGCGGTTGCGGCTGCTGCCCCGGGCGATGGCGCTTCCTTCGCAGGGGAGGGCACCGTGCCGTCGCTTCCATTGCTTGCTGCCGGCGGCAGCGGGGCGGATTCGTTCTGCTTTTGCCCGGGCGCGGCGGCGGGCTGCGCCACTGCCGGCGCCTGCGTCCCGTTGCCCTGGCTTTGCGCCTGGCTTGAGGGGCAGAGAGTGAGCTGGAAGGGCTCGAGGTACGCCTGGAAATATCCTGACGCCTGCACGGTTTCGGCGGAGTAGCGCTTGCTTGACGTTATTGCGAACGCGGCAATGCCCTGGGGGCCTGTGGCGGCCGATGCAAGATAGCCTGCCTGGGACGGGTCTTTCAGCCTGACCTCAAGCCCGCGTATGGGCTCGCCCCCTGATTTTGCCGTTATCGCAAGTGCGCCCGAGGAGCAGTTGAATGCATAGGACAGGGACGGGGACTGGTACGAATTGCCGCCAGTGGCAGATGAGGAGGGCGCAGGGGGCGAGTACTGGATTACCGCGGAATGCGTAAGCCCGGACACGGTTAGCGTGGTGCCGTTCATCGAGCAGGAATACCCGGACTGCGGCGTGCCGTCGCAGGCAAGGAGGGTTTCGTTTGCGCCTGTGCAGCTTGCCGAGATATCGGAATGCGATGCGACTTCCGCGTCCTTTATGCAAAGCCACGTGTATCCCGGGTTGGCGTTGTAGATGTAAAGCGTCTTGGTGCCCACGAGCGAGGACGAGTTGATGCCTGAGACAAGGGTGTATGCCTTGCTGTTGTCCGTCCCGTTCTCCATCGTGATTGCCGTGAAGTCAAGCCCTGAAACCGTGAAGTTGTAGTTGAAGGCCAAGATGGTGCCTTCGCTGGAGCTGATGTTCACGGTGGCATTCTGGCCAAATCCGGTGCCGGAGATGTTTGCAATGCCGTTGATTTCCACCGTGAGGTTCGCCGCCCCGGTCGCGTTTATGCTCGAGGCGTTCCCGGTCGCAGGCGCGCTCACCGTCGCGCTTGAGTTTGCCCAGCTGGAGTTGTCGGACGACGTGGCTGCGCGGCAGGAGAATGTCCAGACGCTCCCATGCGAGGGGGAGGCGACTGGGATGGTGGAAAGCGCGTACTCTTTCCCTGCAGAGAAGGAATCGTAGGCGGAGGGGTCGGCGATTGGGAAGATGTTTAGCCCGAAGCCCAGCTGGCCGTATTCGTTGCTGCCCCAGCAGAGTACGTGCGAGTCGTTGGCGCGGATGGCGCAGGTGTGGAAGTTGCCATCTGTGATGGAGGTGACGCCGGATGCGCTGCTTGCAGGCGTCGGGTTGTATCGGGCAGTGGCGGTCCCGTCGCCTAGCTGGCCGTAGATGTTGACGCCCCAGCAGAGCACGCGCGAGTCGTTTGCGCGGATGGCGCAGGTGTAGAATGAGTCGGCGGCTGCAAGCGAAGTGAAATTGGAGGT
>JBAZBT010000107.1:0-3413 GCA_041671345.1 Candidatus Micrarchaeia archaeon | reverse complement strand
GCTTTGCTCGATTCCTAAAAAAGGGCTGACAAGCACTTTTTTATTCTTAGCGCGCGCGTTTATGCGCGGTGGGGGAATGACGGTACTTTTCGGCGAGCACACATCCGCGGAAATCGCGGCGATTTCCAGGCGAAGGAAGAAGCCCGTGGTGATACTGCCCATGGGCGCGCTGGAGGCGCACGGCGAGCACTTGCCCCTCTGGACGGACACCATCGTGCCGCACAAGCTTGCGCAGAAAATTGCGGAGAGGACCGGCGCGCTGGTGCTGCCGCCCGTCCCGTACGGCTTCTGCTACACGCTGCGCCCCTGGAAGGGCACGGTGTCGCTCAAGTCGCATACTTTCGCGCTCGTGATAAGGGACATCACGCGCGAGCTGGTGCGGAACGGGTTTGACAGGATACTTTTCATGAACGGGCACGGCGCGGACGCGACGATTGCGGGGCACGTCCTGAAAGAGCTTGCGGACGAGATAAAATTCACGGCGTGCGTTGTTTCATGGTGGGACATTCGGGAGCTTGGCGCCGAGACCGGGCATGCGGATGAGAACGAAGCGTCCATCGTGATGTCGCTCACTGGCTGGCAGAAGCGCAAAAGCAGGCAGGCGCCGTCGCAGCGCTATTTCGGGCGCGTAATACCGATGCCGCGCGGCCAATTCTCAAAATACGGCTACGCCGGCAAGGTCGGCGGCGAGTCTGCCGCGCGCGGGCGCAAGATGGAAAAAGTTATTGTTGACAGAATGGTGAAGCTTGTGAAAGCCGGTTTGCTGCTGAAGGAATGAGGAAACGGAAAAAGAGCGTGGTATTTATGATGCCTGGAATGGACCCGAAAGGAATGGCGAAGATGATGGCGCAGATGGGGATAAAGACATCGGAGATTGACGCCGCCAAGGTCGTAATCGAGCTTAAGGAAGGCGGGCGGCTGGTGGTGTTCGAGCCGCAGGTCGTCCAGATAGACATGAAGGGCGAGAAATCCTTCCAGATAAGCGGCAAGGTGCAGGAAGAGAACGAGGCAGGGGAGGACGACATCAAGATGGTGATGGAGGCGGCGGGCTGCAGCCGCGAGGAGGCGCAGAACACGCTGCGCGAGACGGGCGGGGATATTGCGGAAGCAATCATTCGCCTGAAAGGCGGCGACGAATAGCGCCTTTTAGCCGATGACATTGCAGAAGCAATCCTCAACCGCGCAGCGGTTGGGGGGACGGAAGGCGAAGCGCCTTCTGGATCATCAGGCTTAAGGGCGGCGAAGGATAAATTTGTCCCACCTGGAACACCTTATTTTTAAATAAACCCCCGCAGATGGATGCCTGGATGGATATGACCACAAGGACCGGCCGCGCAACCTGCTTTTTCTATGCGATTAGCCTTGGCCTTGCAGCCCTTATCGGCTGAAAAGCTTGGCTCCCCCGGCTTGGCGGGTCGGGAAGCCTCCTGAAAAAATAAAGAAAAAAAACTTCGCAGCGCGGGCGCTTTTTTCCCCGCGCGCGGACGGAAAAACGGAGGTTTTGGGAATGGGGATAAACGTCCAAGAACGGTTTGGTGCGCAGGCCATGCGCGTTTTGCAAGGCGGCAGCCAGCCTGCAATTTCAGGAGCGCAGGCAAAGGCGCTGATGGAACGCAGGATTTCGCCTGAGCTGCGCGAGCGGGCCCAAAAAGCGGTTGCAGGGCTGGAAAGGATGCTGGCCGAGGATTTCACCAGGCAGGAGCAGGGTTTCAGGCGGAGCCTTCTCGCACTCAAGGAAGCGATTTCCGGGCTGCTATGCGGCACATCCCCGGTGCTTGAAAAATACGGCAGGGACGCGATTGAGGCGCTTGTCTCGCGCAACCATGAGATACGGATAAGCCTGGCAATAGAGGACGGGAAGCCCAGCCTCTGCCCGGAAATGGAGAGCGCGATAGGCGCCATGCTTTACATGATGAACGAGTATGAAAGCAAGCGCGTAGGGCTGAGGATAGGGAAGGAAGACGGCAACGAGCGCCAGATAATCCTGATATCAGGGTCAAGCATCAAGAATTTCAGCCCGAATGTGCTGCCCGCTGTAAGGGCGGCAGTCGAGCTTCTAGGGGCCGAATTCCGCCCGAACGGCGCGTCGGTCACCATCCTTGTGCCGCTGCAGCCGAATGCCCCAACGTCGGATGCCCGTGTGCCTATATAAATTTTGGCTGGAAATTCAGCCAGCTTCGCAAGAAGCGTGGGAGGCGGGGTGGAGCCTTCGGGTGTACCATCTCCCTCTATTATTTTCGTTGAACGGCCCCGGAAGCCGCCGCTCAACGGCAAGCAACGCCTGCGGGCGTTTTTTTATCATCCTTAGCCTAAGCCCCAACCCGCCCGCGCGCCCGATTATTTTATATCCCTCCTGATGCCTTGGCTAATGGTATGCCAACACCTGCCGAAACCGCCAAGGCCGCGCCAAATTCGCCCGGCGTGTACATCTTCAGGAACGGCAGCGGCACGCCCATCTATGTGGGCAAGGCGAAAAACATCCGCAACCGCGTGGCAAGCTATTTTGCGCGCGACCTTCTTGACAGGACGGCGCAGATGGTCGCCTCCGCATCCTCGCTGGAGTTCATTGTGACCGACTCCGAGGCAGAGGCGCTCCTGTTTGAGAGCAATCTCATCAAGCAGCACTACCCGAAGTACAACATTGACCTCAAGGACAACGAAAAATACACCTACATACTGATTACAGACGAGGAATACCCGCGCATGCTGCTGGTGAGAAAGAATCGCACAGGGCGGGTACAGGCTAAAGGGAAATTATATGGCCCTTTCCTTTCCGGTTCAGCGTACGTGCTGGTCGCCTCAACCCTTCGCAAGATTTTCAAGCTAAGGACGTGCAGGCTTGGGCAGAAGCGCCCGTGCCTGCAGTATCACCTTGGCTTCTGCACAGGCGTGTGCGCAGGATTGGTGACGCGCGCGCAATACATGGAGCAGGTGAAGAAGCTGCAGGACGCGTTGTCAGGGGGGAAAAAGCTGGAAGACGTGATGGGGGGGATGGAAGGCGAGATGCGCGAGGCTGCGAAGAAGAAGCAGTTCGAGCGCGCGCTGGAGCTTAGGAACTCGCTGCATTCGCTCTCTTCATTGCTTGAGAGGCAGAAATTCGAGCGCGAAGGGGAGGGCAATGAGGACTTCCTTGCGCTCTTGCCGCATGGCGGCAAAACATACGTGCAGCTTTTCAGGCAGATTGGCGGCGTGATACGGGACAGGAAGAAATACGGGTTTGAGGCGCTTTCCGGCGACGCGCTTTCGGAATTCCTGCCGCGCTTCTACGAGGCAGGCGGCATCCCGCGCAGGATTTATGTTGAAAATGAGCCGGAGTCGCGCGAAGCGCTGGAAAAGTACCTTGCGGAAAAGAGGGGCGGCGCGGTAAGCATCCTGGTGCCTGAGCGCGGGGACAAGAAAGGGCTTCTGGAGCT
>JBAZBT010000106.1:0-3462 GCA_041671345.1 Candidatus Micrarchaeia archaeon | reverse complement strand
CGTTCATCTGTTGTTGGCGTTCATCACCCTCTCCATGAACCCGCTCTCCGCAGCATCCTCCCGTTTCCCCTTGCCCGTGTATTTTATGAAAACCTCGTTGAGCGTTGCCGGGCGGATTTCAATGGATTCGATGCCCGACAGCGCGCGAAGCATTTTCGGCAGGTTCCTGTGCGAGCTTGCAATCACCGCGCTCACCACCCCGCCATTTTCGCTCACGGATGCGGCAAACTTCATCTTCCTTATCTTCGCCGCCAGCTCCTTGGATTTTTTCGCCTTGAGAAGCACGGTGTCCCCGCCCAGCTCGTTCACCAGCTCGTGCGGCTTGCCCGTTGCGATTATCTTCCCGCGGTCGATTATCGCAACCCTTTCCGCGAACTGCTCCGCCTCTTCCAAGTAATGTGTTGTAAAAACAATTGTGGTGCCTTCCAGCTTCGACATTTTCCGTATGTATTCCCAGATGTGCACCCGCGTCTGCGGGTCAAGCCCTGTTGTCGGCTCGTCCAGGAAAAGCACTTTCGGGCGGTGCAGTATGCCTCGCGCAATCTCCAGGCGCTTCCTCATGCCCCCCGAGTATTCCTTTATCCTGGCGTGCTGCCTCTCAACCAGGCCCACAAGCGATATCATCTCGTCAATCCGCTCCTTCCTTCCCTTGGCCGGCACATTGTAGAGCAGCGCATGCATCTCCAGGTTCTCCCTGCCCGAAAGCAAATCGTCGACGGAAGGCTGCTGGAACACCACGCCTATCTGCTGCCTCACGAGGAGCGGCTCCTTCTTCACGTCAAAGCCAGCCACGTTCGCGCTTCCCGATGTGGGCGCAAGCAGGCCGGTGAGCATGGAGATGGTGGTCGTCTTCCCCGCGCCGTTGGGGCCCAATAGCGCGAATATCTCGCCCTCATGCACGGTGAGGCTTATGCCGTCCACTGCCTTGAGGGCGCCGAAATGCTTGGCAAGCTTCTCTATGCTAATCGCTAGTTTTTCATTCATCAAAAAGCCTTGGTACGATTTGCCCCATCACACTTTATAAACCGCGCTAGAACGGGTGCGGGTTGGCTCATGCGCGCCTGACAAACCTTTCAAAGACAAATTCCACAAAAGGCAGCTCATCAGCCCTCTCCACGGACTTTATCAATGCGTCGAAATAGCCCTGCGTTTCTTTTGATATGTTTAGCATCGGATAGCCCGCGTCAAAAAACGCCTTGTTCAGGAGCAGGCGCGAGACGCGCTTGTTCCCGTCCTCAAACGGATGAATCTTATAAAAGCGAAGATGCAGAAGCGCCGCGAGCTCCACTGCATTCAGTTTTCCAACGTTTGCGTTGTACCATCCAACAAGTCCGGCCAGCTTCTTCCCAACCTCTTTTGGCGTGGTTGGCCGAAAGCCGATTTCCTCGACTTTTTCATAGCTTTTCAGGTAAATATATGCCTGTTTTCTCCTGAACTTGCCAGGATTTTTCTTCCCGTATCCTGCCATGATTATCTTATGCAGTTCCAACAGGAATCCAAGCGATATGCCCTTCTTGCTGTCCTTGACATACCTCAGCCCCTTTATCATGTCAAGCGCCACCCGAAGATTCTCGTCCCTGATGCTCTTGGCATTCTTCTGGGTGAACTTGTAGGCAAGGGCGGCGTCTTCCTTTGTTACTGGCACGCCTTCAGTCGTCAGCGTCGTGTAGACAAAATTGACGATATCTATCTCATCCTTTTCGTCAAGCTGCGACTTGCCGAGTTTTTTCATCCTTAGGGCATATTGCCTCCTGCACTTTTCTGCCTCAATGAGCTGCTCCCTTGTCAGGTATATTCTTGCGGCACCGTTCAAAAGCTCATCATATATCCTGTCCTGCAGCTCCTGCTTCAGCTTTTCAAGCCGGCTTTTGCCGGGTATTTTCCTGCCGAGGAATATGGAATAGACCCTTGCCTTTTCCAGCCTTATCGATTCTTCCAAGTAGTGGTATTCCTGCCCGTTCACAAGCTTTTTCCTTATTCTCATAAGTGTATTTGGCGGGCAAGGTTATTAATAGTTAGCACACATTCCAGCATGCAAATGTGTGCCTAAATTCCACCGCGTAAAAAGTTAGCACACATTTTGCAGAAATTTGTAAGATAACTGCCTTTGCAGCTGCGTTCCAGGCACGCGTTGCCGGTAAATCCCCCTCAAGCCCAGCCCTCGGCCATTTCCTTGCCTCGGCAGCCAAGTGGCGATATTCGCTTTCGCTCATTCCATATCCATGCCCGCACAAAATATCTTCGCAGCGCCTTTGCCCATCTTCTGGTAAGCAAGGCTGCTTGCACAGGGGGTGTCCCCCTAATCAATCGGCAATACGCGATATCTGCTCATCCCAGCACCGCGTTGAACAAATACCCCGTCAGCGTGAATGCGATGAAAAGCACCAGCGCGAACACCGCGATGAGCTTGGGCTTTATCACGCGGCGCAATATCACCATCTCCGGCAGCGACAAGCCAATCACGCCCATCATGAACGCAAGCGCGGTCCCCATCGCCATCCCCTTCGACACAAGCACGCCAAGGACCGGCACCATGCCTGCGGCGTTGGAGTAAAGCGGAATCCCTACGAGGACTGCAATCGGCACGGCGAGCAAATTGTCCTTGCCGGCAACGCTTGCAAGGAAGTCCGCAGGCGCATAGCCGTGTATGAGCGCGCCGATGCCTATGCCGAGCACAAGGTAGGGCAGCACGCGCAAGGTAATGCTTTTTGACTCGGCAAGCGCGAACTCCACGCGCGCGTTCCAGCCCATCCTCCTGTTCATCTGCGCCTTGCCCTTTGTGGCGCGCATCTTCTCCACTTCGCCCTCCAGCCCCAGCCTTCCGATCACCATGCCTGCGGCCGTGGCAATCACAAGCCCTGAGACAATGTAAAGGAGCGCAATATGCCAGCCGAACATGCCCCACAAAAGCGCCACGGCTATCTCGTTGATGAGCGGCGAGGCAATAAGGAATGAGAATGTCACGCCCAAAGGCACGCCCGCCTCCACAAAGCCGATGAACAAGGGCACAGCCGAGCAGGAGCAGAACGGCGTGGGAACGCCAAGTAGCGCAGCGAGGAGGTTGCCGACGCCCTCGCGCCTGCCCCCCAGCCACTTCTTCACCTTCTGCGGAGTGACGAACGTGCGCGCAATCCCGACGGCGAACACGACAACCGCAAGAAGAAAGGTGACATATATCACGTCCGCGACAAAGAAAACCGCGGACTCGGCAAACGGCCCATCCGGCAAGCCTAGCAACGAATAAACGAGCCACGCTGCAAACCCCTCAAGCATCAAACCAACTCCTCAGCCGCATAATGCTTCTTCTTCAGCCAAAGCGAAACGTCCACCAGGCCAATCATCACCGGCACCTCGATGAGCGGTCCAATCACCGCAGCAAACGCCACGCCCGAGCCTATGCCGAAAACCGCAACGGCAACCGCGATGGCAAGCTCGAAATTGTTGCTTGCGGCGGTGAGCGAA
>JBAZBT010000105.1:0-3526 GCA_041671345.1 Candidatus Micrarchaeia archaeon | reverse complement strand
GCGTGATTTTCGCGTTGAATATCTTGTGCTTGCAGTGCTCGGACCAGGTCTGCGCAAGCACCTCAAGCTCCACGTCGGTAGGCATGGGGGGCAGCCCTGCCTTCCTGCGCTCTTCCGAAACCGCAGGGTCGGAGTAATAGGACTTTATCCTCCTCATCTCCTCGAGCGAGAGCGCAAGGAGGCGCTCGCGCGAGATTTCCAGCAGGCGCTTGTCAGGCACATTGAGGTCGATGTCAACAACCTTGCCCCCGCCCGCCGCGCCCACTCGCGGGACGTCAGCCGCAAACCCTGCCGCGCCGAATTCGCGAGCATCCAGCACGCTGAACCTCTGTATGAGCTCGTTTGCCAATAAGCCGCGCGCCACCTTCTCCGCGTCAGGCTTTCCCGCCTTGCCGGAAATCAGGTAGTGCCTGCTTGTGTATACCGCGCCTGGAAGCTTTTTCCCGAGCAACTCCTCAATCGCCTCGCGCGCGGTGCTGCCCACGTTGTCCTTCACGCCCGGGCGGAATGACACGGCAATCGCAAGCGAGAATTTTGGCGGGGAAAATAGCGGCCTGTCTGCCGAGAAGCACTGGTTTATGGGGTCGCAGAGAAGCCCGGAGCCGATGCGCATAAGCTCTTCCGGAAGCAGGTCCGCGTCAATTGTATAGACATCGAGCACGCGCACCTCCTTTGCGCCAGACATGCCAAAGTCGGCCTTTATCCTTCGGAGTACAGCGTCCCCTGCAGGGTCGACAAATTCAGGCAGATAGCCGGTTTCTATCCTGTGCGCCATTGGGATTACCTGCGGGGAACCTGCCGGCACTTTCGCTGGCTGCCTCGTTCTCCCACGATAGTGCATGCGGGAGCAACATTTATAAGCAGGGGATGGATTTTGCCCGCGAAAGAACAGGGAAAAACACTAAAAAGAAGGGAAAAACTAAAACAGGTACCCGCTCGCATCCTCCGCAATGCCCACGCCTCCGCCAAGGTCGGCCAAAGTGTACTCGTGGTGGCCCTCGCGCAATGCGAACGCCTTCACGCGCACCAGGTATTCATCATAGCGGAAAACCGTCTTCTGGCGCATCACGAAAGGCTGGAGCGCGTAGGTCTCAAGCGCGCAGAAGAAGTTCTTGCCCGAAAGCGTCCAGATCTTCTTTTCGCCGTCAAGATAGGTATCCAGCTTCACATTGCGGATCTTGATGCGCTTGTCGTGCATCTCGAAATAGTAGTTGGAGGCGAACCTGAGTGCAGAGCTGTCGCCCAATGGCTTCCCTGTGAAAACATCAAGCGCCGCGCCGTTGCCGAACTGCAGCCTCACCCAGTTCCACGGGGCAAGCGGCATGGTCGCCACCACCTTCTGCAGGTACGCCTTGCCTGAAAGCCTCTTGCCCTCAAGCACGCCCTCGAACTCGAAATAGTAGTTTATCATCGCCGCGCCGAAGCGGGGCGCAAACGGGTTTTCAAGTATGTTCACCATCTCGTGGTGCTTGCCGTGCCTGGGAGGCGTTGCAACCGCGGAGAATATTTTCCTGCCATCCTTCACAAGCTCCACGCCGAAGCGGGGGTACTTGCCGGAAATCGTTATCTTGCTTGAGCCGTTTCTTGCCTCAAGCATGTTTCTTTTGCTTCCCTTTTCCAGCCGCACGTTCGCCATGGAGTCGAATATGACCTGCTTGCCATTTTCCGACTGGAGCCAGCACACCGCGGCGCACACGACAGAACCCTTGGAGGCGCCCTCGGGAAGCGCGGTGTCGTTCACGCGCACAGGGTCGACCGAGCGCCCGACAGTGAGTATCACCTGCTCCTCGCGCGGAGGGGCGCAGAAATGCAGGAACCAGTATTCCTTGCCCATGGACGGCAGGTCCTCTATCTCGAAGAAAAGCTCGTCTGGCGTTGGGTATTTCCTGGACTTGAACAAGCGGTAGAACTCGGACAGCTTGGTGGAAAGCTCGCCCGTCTTCTTCTTCCATTCCGGGGCGAACTTGAAATCGCGCCACTTGCTGAAGGTCCGCATAGGCATGGCAATCGCATCAACATCGCGCCAATAGTATTTAACGCTTGCTGGCAGTCAGCGTCAAGATTGGCTTGTTTTGCCGCACAGGCTAAAGGCAAGTTTATAACATGATGCTATAGAAAGAAACACAAGGTGAACAGCAGTGCTCAGGTACAACGCCCCGATATTGAAGAGATTTGCCAGGCTGGAGCCCAAGATATTGGCTTACAATTTATTCTATGAAATGCACAGCGGGGTCATCACCCAGACATCCAGGGGCAAGAAGCAGATGCTCCCCAATAGCGTTTATGTGGAAACCGGCAGCAGCTGCGGGCAAAGATGCCGTGATTGTTACGTGCCAGTTGAGGATAGGAAACAGGACATACGGCTCTCAGGCAAGAATCTCGAGGGCATAACACTTGCCACAAAGCATATCAAGGTAAATTACATCACCATTTTGGGCGGCGCGCCGTTTGGCCGCTTTACCGCAGAGGCAAATATCGGATGGATGAAAAGCAACCCGGGCATGAGGTTCGCAGTGTGCACAGGCGGGGAGGGCTTGGGCAACGCAAATGTCATGGGCGATCTGAAAAAGCTGCACAACATGACTCTTGTTTTTTCATACGATGGCTTTGAGGGGACCAATGACAAGATAAGAGGCGCAGGAAGCTTCGCCGAGTCGAATGCGGCATTGCAGGAATACAGCGGGAACGGCAAGAGGCTGTCGGGCGCCATTGTTACCTTGAGAAAAGACAATATAGCTGAGGCGACCAGCCCTGATTTCCTCCATGCATTGGCCTCCAAGGGATGCCATTACCTCGAGTTCGGCCCGTATTACACTGAGAAAGGCAAGCATTCCATAAATCCAGGCGAGTATGCCGACGCCCTGCTGAGGCTGATGGGCATATCCCAGAAAATACCCGCGATAATCTTCTCGAATCATTTTGGGCAGCTTTTTGGGAAGAGGGTGAATATCGGAAACAGGATACAGGCAGTCACGATCGATTACCGGGGCAATGTATACACTGCAAGGAGAGGCAAGGTATTCGGCAACATCAATGAAAAGCCATTGCTGGAAATCATAAACTCCGCTGCACTCCAGGAACTTTTCAAAAGCAAGCACAGGGACTATGATGCGGATGCAGTGGCGGAAACCGACGCCAGGTATCCGCACCTGTTCAAAGAAACAGTGGGAATCTTGGAAAGGGCGGGAGTGCAAATAATCAGATAGCCCGGCGCGAAAGCCCCTTTTTTAACCTATCTTCTCATACGTTTCCTTATCACGGGGGAATGGGCTAACCTGGTATGCTACTAGGTTTGGGAAACCCTTTTCTCGCCTCCCGAATAAACGCTCGGCTCGAAAAGCGTTTACGGAAAAGGCGACGAACGGGTTCAAAACACCTAGTGATTCGAGTTCAAATCTCGATTCCCCCACTAACTATTTTTCAGGTGCAAACATGA
The DNA here is from genome assembly GCA_041671345.1 of Candidatus Micrarchaeia archaeon. GTDB lineage: Archaea > Micrarchaeota > Micrarchaeia > Anstonellales > Anstonellaceae > UBA10161. The sequence continues at coordinate 90 of JBAZBT010000105.1, read as the reverse complement.
AATATGGAAACGCGGAATTGCATGGGAAATTCGTGCTGGGCCCCATGGCGGCATACACCGACATCGCCTTCCGGCTTCTCTGCAGGCGCG
>JBAZBT010000104.1:1859-3567 GCA_041671345.1 Candidatus Micrarchaeia archaeon | reverse complement strand
CGGCGGGAAGGAAAAAAATGGGCCGGCCGCTCGAAGTGCTTGCGGAAAGGATAAACGAGAAGCACTCGTTCCTGGAGAGGGTGGAGCATGAGAAAACGCTCCCGGACGTTAAGCTTGCGCACAAGCTGGAGCGCGAGCTGGGCATCAAGTTGCTGCAGGAAGTGTCATCAGGCACTGCGGCGGATGTGAAGGACCGCCAGGGCAAGGGCATGACGCTGGGCGACATTCTCGAGATACAGATGAAGAAGAAAAAGGATTAGGGTACGATAAGCCTCGCGTATTCCATTTTTTTGCTGGCTTTTGCCGCCTTGAAAAGCCCGCGGATGCGCTCAGCGCCCCCTGCAAGCACGAATATCTCAAGGCATTTCTCGCGCTTGAGGTTGGAATGGATGTGGGTGGAGACGATGTCCTCGAATTCGTGCGCGAGAAAGGAGGCGCTTTTTTCCATTTTTTCCTCGTGCACAAGAAGGAGCACCGCTTTCATTTCGCCCTTTAGCCCGTCTGCGCTTTTGTTTTCCGCGGCAAGCGAGCGGATGCCTGCGCGTATTGCCTCGCTTCGCCCTGAAAATGAGAGCGAGTTGCACAGGGAATCAAGCTCGGAAAGCGTTTCGCCGTCAATCGATGCGCTGATGATGGTCATTTTCCCCCCCTTAATAATTTTTGACGCAATGCGCGCCGAATGTTAATAACATTAGTAGAAAATATTAATAACCCTATGCCGCAAAGAGTGGCAGGTGCTTGAAATGATGCTTTTTGAAATAGTCGCAGCCACTTTGTTCGTAAGCCTTCTCTCGCTTTTGGGCGCGGCCCTGTTTTTCCTGGGCAAGAAGTCGATGCAGACAGCGATGTTCTTGCTGGTCGGGTTTTCCACAGGCGCCATCCTTGGCGCGGCGTTTTTCGACCTGCTGCCCGAGTCCATCGGGGCGGTGGGCGCGCAGGGCGCGCTTGCCGCGGCGTTTGCCGGGATGGTTGCCGGGTTCGTGATGGAAAAGGTGATACACCTGCACCATCACCACCATGTCGACCATGCCGGCGAGCACAAGCATCCGCTGGGCCCGCTCATGCTGGCGGGAGGGGCGATGCACAGCTTTTTCGACGGCGTGGCAATCGCCGCCGGATTCATGGCGGGGGCCCCGGTCGGGATAACCACCACCATCGCGGTCATTTTCCACGAGCTTCCGCACGGCATCGGCAACTTCAGCCTGCTCCTGTACAGCGGCTATGGGAGGAGGAGGGCGCTGCTGCTGAATTTCCTCACCGCGCTAAGCTCCGTTGCAGGCGGCCTGCTGTTCTATTTCTTTGCAAACGAGGTGAAGGGGCTTGAGGCGTATGCGCTTGCCTTCACGGCAGGCACTTTCATCTACATCGCCTCGGCAGACCTGTTCCCGGAGCTCCATAAGGAGAAGGGCGTGAAAGGCTCGCTTTGGCAGCTGGCCTGCATACTTTCCGGCGCGCTCCTGATTTGGCTGCTTGCGAGCACGCTTGGCGCCTGAGCCTCGCGTTGCCTTCCACGGCGCATCCGCCCCATGCGCGCCAAATTGCGCTACTTTTTGTCCCGAATGGCACATGCATTTTAAAAGCCGGATTTTTTGCAATGATGGAGACAAGGTGAGCGATGATGGCGGCAAGCATGACAGTGAAAAAGGCATTCGAGCCCAATAGCGGAAAGGCAGTGCTTCAGTATTCCTTCCCTAACTCCAGGAAAGAG
>JBAZBT010000104.1:0-1849 GCA_041671345.1 Candidatus Micrarchaeia archaeon | reverse complement strand
TAAGGTGGTCCTGGACGACCAGGAAAACAAATCATGGCTGGTTGCCAAGAAAGGCGAGAGGCTCCCAAAAGAGAAAATGATGGAGATTGTGGGGGACCTGGCTTCGATGGGGGTGGCCAGCCTTGCAAAGCAGGACGGAAAGCCTTTTGCGCCCCAGCATTCGATGTGGGCATGGAACAAACACCTGTCAGAGGGGAAACCGTTTTCCGATTGACCGCGGAAGATGGGCACATTTTAAATTAGCGCGCGCCCAAATGCCATTGATATTATGGGAGTGGACTTAGGGGACGTCCCAAAGCGCGCGGTTGCGCTTTCGGATTTGTCGGGCAAGCGCTTCGCGGTGGATGCCTACAATGCGATTTACCAGTTCCTGTCCTCGATAAGGCAGCCCGACGGCACGCCGCTGAAGGATTCCGACGGGAATGTCACTGCGCACCTGACTGGGATATTCTACAGGAACTCGCGGCTGCTGGAGCACGGCATACGCCCCATCTATGTTTTCGACGGCAAGCCGCCGGAGTTCAAGTCAGGCGTGATTGCCGAGAGGGCCGGAAGGAAGGCGGAGGCCGAGGCGAATTGGAAGAACGCGCTTGAGAAGGGGGACATGGTGTCCGCGAAAAAGTACGCGCAGGCCTCCTCGCGGCTCACGCACGCCATGGTGGAGGAAAGCAAGGAGCTTTTGAGGGCGATGGGGATACCGGTTGTCGAGGCGCCGTCCGAGGGCGAGGCGCAGGCAAGCCAGCTCGTCATTGAAGGTGCGGCCGATGCCGCTGCCAGCCAGGACATGGACTGCCTGCTTTTCGGCGCGCCACTTCTGCTCAGGAATTTGTCGGTGGGCGGAAGGAGGAAGATGCCCGGCAGGAACGATTATGTGGAGATTGAGCCGGAGTTCATCGAGCTCCAGTCGGCGCTTGACACGCTGGGCGTGAGCAGGCAGCAGCTCGTTTGGATGGGCATCCTGATTGGCACTGACTTTGACGAGGGAGTGAAGGGCATTGGCCCGAAAAAGGCGCTGAAAATCGTGCGCGAGTGCAGGACGCTTCGCGAAGCGGCTGAGAAAGCCGGCGCGGCGGACGAAATGGCGCTTTTCGAATCAGTCGAGTATTTTTTCCTGAACCCGCCGGTGGAGAAGGGCGCGAAGGTGCAGGCGGAGAGGATGGACAAGGATAAGATTGTGAAGTTCCTGTGCGGCAGGCACGACTTTTCCGAGGAGCGCGTGATGCGCACGTGCTCGGCTGCCGAGAAAAGCATGAAGGAGACGGGCGCGCAGACGCGGCTTGGCTCGTGGCAGTAACGGCTTGCGCGGCAACAGACGGCGGGGAAGCTGGCGATAAATCACCACGACAAAACCTTTTTAAACACATCTGGGCAGAAGACGTGCAGGTGGTATGGTGAAGGGAGCCAAATATGTTTTGATTGCAGGGCTGGCGCTTGTTGCTGCGGGCAAGATAATTGACACTGTGCAAAACAAGCAGGACAATAAGAGAGGCAATGCCATCGCAGCCGTTTCCAAAGATACAACGTCCAAAGCAATTGGAAACACCAAGCCACTCACCGGGCCCGACCAGCCGCTTAAAGCCGTGGACGCGCTTGCCAATCAATATAGGCAGGACATGAGCCAGATTTTGTATGCGGCTGAGGAGGCATGGGAAAGCAAGAAGAGGATTAATGCTTATCCTGAAAAGTTCGAGTCCAAGATTGCCAGCGTGAGCCTGCGTTTGAAAGGCAGCGCGCCGGACACAATATCCATTCAAACCGTGGGCAAGGACACCGCAACCACGTATTACGTGGATGACTTGGAGGCCCAGGAGTACCAGAAGCTAAAGGCGGAAGTGTAGGCGGGGGCGCT
>JBAZBT010000103.1:0-3569 GCA_041671345.1 Candidatus Micrarchaeia archaeon | reverse complement strand
CTCCCCCAAGCCCGGGAAAAGGGGGATCAAAGTCACGCGCGCGAATGCAATGAACACCGCCGCCTCGAAAAAGCAAAGCAGTATCGCAAGGAGCTTCTGCGCCCCCTGGAAAGTCCTTTTCTGCTCGGGGTCGCTCATGTCCACCTGCAGTATCTTCGCCCCTGCGAAAAGCTGCAGGAAGATGGAAGCAAGCACAATGGGGCCGATTCCGACCGTGATGAGCGAGCCTATCTTTGATGCCGTGACCACCTGCAAAAAGTCCGTGCTGCCTGTGTGCGGCGCCACCCCCGCGGCGCTCACATTGTACATTATGAAGAATATCGCAAGCGCAATGCCGGTCCACATCAGCTTCTCGCGCAATGGCGGGGGCGAGCGGGGCGGCGACACCTCGGGAAGGAAATGCAAAATCGGTTTTAGGAAATCAAGCGAGCTGCCCATGGAATTTTCACCCTCAAATCTCTGACCCGAACGGTTAGCTTCCTTATGAAAGGTTTAAAACCCCTCGCCACTTCCCGCCATCGCTGCACGCGGGCAATCCGCTTTTCACCCCGAGCCCTCCGCCCGGCTTCCGGCAACCCGCGCCCTACTTCCTGCTTTTCTCAATGAGGTCGGAAAGTATGCCGTACACCCGCACGGAGTCGGCGTTCCTCACCACCATCAGCGTGTCGGTATGGCAGGAGATGAACTCCAGCACGTTTATGCCTTCCGCGGCAATCGCGTTCAATATGACCGACACGCACCCGGGCGTGTCCTGCAAGTCTCGCGGGCTGCACAGTATTATGAGCGTGAGCCCGTCGATCACGCCAAGGCTCTTTTTCCGAAGCTCCTTCGCATATGACGCGTCCGCCACGCTCATCACGCCGGACTTGGAGTTCGAGGTGGCAATCACCGGCACGCCTATCCCGCCCTTGGACGAGACCACGCACACGTCCGAGCGTATCTCCACCGTGCTGGAGCGCAGCACCCTTTCCACCCCGCGCTCCCAATCCACGTCCGCGCGGTTCGTGTCCCGCGCCAGCCGGAGAAGGGCGGCCTTTATCGCGGCGAACTCGCTTTTCTTGCCGGGGAAAATCTCGCGCTGCAGGCGCCTCGCAAGCGCGGAATAGTTGCACAGCCCGTTGTTCACCATGGACAAGAGCTGCGGCCTGCGCTTCAGGTAAAGCCGGATAATGTTCGCGGTGGTTGCCATTTTCATCCCTCCACTCCGTGAAAATGGCAATAAGCCGCCCGCCGCGGGTGTGTTGCCATTTTCATCCCTCCACTAGCCGCCCGCATCGCGGGCGAATCCCGCGAGAGCCGGCCGCGCGCAGCCCAATCGGAAGGGCGGCGGCGTTGCCATGCCCGCGCCTCCAACACTTTTTGTCCCATAAGGGACATCCTCTCTTCCGCCCTCCGGCTTTTAAAACTTGCTACGCATTCCGCGCACTTCCCCGCTTGCGCCCATTTGTCCCATATACGACATCCTGTGCTGCCATTTGCAGCATATGGAAGGCAAGCTTAAAAACAAAAGTCCATGCACAATGCGCGCCAAGGTGGTTTGGTTGGCAATAGCAACGCAGGTGAAAGTTCACTCGGACAAGGCGGCATGCGCTTTCGCGCTCATAAGGCAGGGGGCCGGCGAGAAATACACGCGATGCATATCGGACAGGCCGTGCCCTTTCCAGAACGGGGCGACCTGCACCGAGGGCCTGATGCCCCTGAGGCAGGCGGACAACGAGGACAAGCGGGCCCAAAACAGGGACGGCAGCCTCGTGGCAGTCATCCTCAGCATGGAGTTTGCAAGCAAAAAGCCCGGCAGCCCCCCTGCCGGCGGCCCAAGCGACAAGAATGGCAACGGCGGCTGCTGATTTTTCCTCCTCTTTTTATCTTAGTGGCGCTCGCAGCCGCTCGTGCCACTTCTAAAAACGCGCTTTCGTAGCGCGTTTTTATTCTTTTTCTTCTTATACTCCTGCATGCAGAACAAAAAATCCAATTTCTCGGAATGGTACACCGAAATCACAAAGGAGGCGAAGCTTTGCGACCTGCGCTACAACGTCAAGGGCTTTGTCATCTTCATGCCATGGTCGGTCATCAGCATGAAGAGGATGTATTCCGCCTATGAGGCCGAGATGGAACGCACAGGCCACAAGCCCGCATGGTTCCCCGCGCTCATCCCCGAGAGCAATTTCCACAAGGAGGCAAAGCACGTGGAGGGCTTCACGCCCGAGGTTTTCTGGGTGGAAACCGCGGGGGGCAACAAGCTCGAGGAGCGCCTTGCAATGCGCCCCACGTCGGAAACCGCAATGTACCAGATGTACTCGCTTTGGATTCAGGGCAAGAGCGACCTGCCCCTCAAAATATACCACTCCTCCCAGGTCTGGCGGTATGAAACAAAGGCGACGCGCCCGTTCATCCGCTCGCGCGAGTTCTACTGGATAGAGTCCCACGACGCATTTTCCACCGAGGCCGAGGCGCGCGCCCAGGTGACTCAGGACATGGAAATGGCCCAGAACGTCATCTTCGGCGAATTCGGCGTGCCCTTCATCTTCTTCGAGCGCCCGCAGTGGGACAAGTTCCCCGGCGCGGTTTCAACCTATGCCGCGGACACGCTGATGCCGGACGGACGCGTGCTCCAGCTTCCATCCACCCACCTCCTCGGGCAGAATTTCGCAAAGCCGTTCGACGTCAAGTTCCTCAACGAAAAGGGCGAGAGCGAGTACTGCTGGCAGACTTGCTACGGGCCTTGCATTTCACGCATATATGCCGCAATCATCTCCGTCCACGGCGACGACGGCGGGCTTGTGCTCCCCTTCCCCCTTGCGCCGCTGCAGGCAATCGTGGTGCCCATCCCCCGCAAGGGGAACGAGGAAGCCGTGGAAAAGGCAGCGCGCGAAATCGTCACGTCGCTCTCGCAAGGCGGCATCCGCGCCGAGGGCGACTTCTCATCAAACACGCCGGGCTTCAAGTACAATGAATGGGAAATGAAAGGGGTGCCCTTCAGGATTGAAGTGGGCGGCAGGGAGGCGGAATCCGGCATTTACACCGTGGTGCGCCGCGACAGCAGGGCGAAGCAGCAGGTGAAAAAGGAGGAGCTTGCAGCCTGGTTGCAGCGCGAGGGCGCGGCCATGTCCGAGGCGATGAAAGCGAAGTCGCAGAAGGAATTCGACGCGCGCATCGGGAAGGCCGACAGCATGGATTCGCTTGCGAAGGAGCTTGAAGCAGGGAAGATAGTCGCCGCGCCGTTCTGCACGATGGAAAAGGGCGGCGAGGCGTGCGCGGACGCGGTGAAGGAGAAATGCTCCGCGAACGTGCGCGGCACAAGATACGGCAAGCAAGAGCAAGCGCATGGCAAGTGCATTGCGTGCGGAAAGGAAGCGGGAGCAATCGTTTATATTGCCCGCCAATACTAGCGCCGCGCGCAGCCGGCAATGGTTTATATTTCCCGCCAATACTAATCTATTTCTTCCGTAGCCCCTTCGTCTAGTGGCCAAGGACGCTGGGCTTTGAAGGGCCCTTTTTGTCGCTCCAGACGGGCACGCTCCAAAAAGCGCCCCCGGAAAAACGGCAAATGGGTCCCGATGAGACCCGGT
>JBAZBT010000102.1:0-3589 GCA_041671345.1 Candidatus Micrarchaeia archaeon | reverse complement strand
ACCGTGCCGGGAAGCGCCGCCACGCCGTTTCCCAGGCGTGAAAACCCCTTCGGCGTGAAAATGCAGGTATAAATACTTTAGCCCTGTAGCTTTTTCCCGTATGCGCCTCAAGTCAAGAAGATATATCGTTGTCCTAGGCTCGCTCATGTCCGGCCTCGGGAAAGGCATAGTCACCTCCTCGCTAGGCAAATTGCTGCAGGCCAAGGGCCTTCGGGTGTCGCCCATAAAATTCGACGGCTACCTCAACGTGGACTGCGGCACCATGAACCCTTTCCGCCACGGCGAGGTGTTCGTGCTTGACGACGGCACGGAATGCGACATGGACTTCGGCACATACGAGCGCTTCCTCAACGTGGACCTGAACGGCAACAACAGCATAACGGGCGGCAAGCTTTTCCGCAACATCATAGACAAGGAGAGGAAGGGCGGCTTTTTGGGGCGCGATGTCCAGATAGTGCCGCACCTCACCGATGAGATTAAAGCCTGGGTCCGCCGCACGGGCGACGAGCAGGATGCCGACGTTGTCATCATAGAGGTCGGCGGCACTGTTGGGGATTTGGAGAACGGCTATTTCCTCGAGGCCATGCGCCAGTTCGCAAACGAGGAAAAGGTGACTTTCCTCCAGCTCACATACGTGCCTTCGCTCTCGGAGGGCGAGCTGAAGACCAAGCCCACGCAGCATGCGAACAAGCTCATACTTTCGCTTGGGATAAGGCCAAGCATAATAGTGTGCCGCGAGGACGAGCTTCTCACGCGGGAGGCGAAGGAGAAAATCGCGATGTTCTGCAACGTTCCCATCGACAACGTGTTCGACGACCCGGACATCGACACCATCTACGAGCTCCCCATAATCCTTGAGAAGCAGAAGATGACCGAGCTTCTGCTGTCCGAGCTTGCCATCGACGAGAAGGGCGAGGACATGCGCGAGTGGCGCGCTGCCTTGGAGAGGATAAAATCCCCGACCAAGGAAATCACTGTCGCGATTACCGGCAAGTACACCGCGGTGAAGGACGCCTATGTGAGCGTGAAGGAGGCGCTTGTGCACGCGGGCGCCAAGAACAACACGCGCGTGGTTGTGAAGTGGGTGGAGACATCCGACATCGACTCCGGCAAGGCGACCGCCAAGGACCTGCTTTCCGGCTGCGACGGCATCATCGTGCCCGGCGGGTACGGGAGCCGAGGCACCGAGGGGAAAATCGCGTGCATCAAGTACGCGCGCGAGAACGGCCTGCCGTTCCTGGGGCTTTGCTACGGGCTCCAGATGGCGGTCATCGAGTGGGCGCGCCACAAATGCGGCATGGCGGGCGCGAACTCCACGGAGATTGACGAGAAGACGAAATACCCTGTGATTGACTTCCTGCCCGAGCAGCGGAGCGTGCGCGACAAGGGCGCGAACCAGAGGCTTGGCGCATGGGAGTGCAAGCTTGCGAAGGGCACGCGCGCGCACAACGCATACAGGCAGGATACCATCTTCGAGCGGCACCGCCACCGCTACGAGGTGAACAACGACTTTGTCGGAAAGCTCACCGAAAGCGGCCTTGTGGTTTCCGGCACCTCTCCCGACGGCAACATTGTCGAGGTCATCGAATGGCCCGAGGGCTTTGGCGTCGCGACGCAGGCGCACCCGGAGCTGAAAAGCCGCCTCGAGCGCCCCGCGCCATTGTTCGTGGCGTTCACCGAGGCGTGCCTCAAGAGGAAGTGAGGCGCGTTTCGAGCCTGAATGCTGCAAGCAGGGTTCTTTGCCGAATCCCGCCTGAAGAAAAAATAAGCCCTGCTTCTAGTCCTGCGCGCTCGCATTCCAGTCAAGCGCGAACGGCGCGCTCGACAGCCTCGCCGTCACATTGCCCAGGTCAGCGAACAGCAGCACGCGCTTGCCGCTGTCTATGTAAAAGCGCGCGGGCGCTGCGCCCGAGGTGTCGCCCACGTCTATTTCGTATGCCTCCCTGCCTGCAAGCTGCCGCTTTCCCTTCGATTCGAAGCGCGTGGTGATGGTCATCTCCATCCCCTGCGAGGAATATACGCTGTCCACGCTCCAGCTGAAGTTCTCGGACGCGGCAAGCATCCAGGGCGAGAAAAGCAATATGGACTGGTTGCCGAAGTTCGCGTTTGCCGCCCCGTCCCCTGCGCCGGAAAGCATGCCGTTCCGAAGGATGCACATCTCCTGGCTTTGCTGCCCGGCCTGCTCGGATACCACCACGCCCGCGCAGGAGGGCGACGCGCTTATGGCATAGCCCACGCGCTGCGCATCCGCCGCCCCTTCCAGGTCATAAACATACCTCTCGCCGGGGGAAAGCATGAGCGCGGAGTTTTTCGACAGGTTCCCCTCCAGCAGCCTCGCCTCTATCGCAGATGGCGGCATGGACAGCATTATGTACGCAGTAAAGCCAAGATAGCCAAGCACGCACGCAATCATCACGAGCGTGGTCGCCCTGTCAAGGTACGGGAACACCGGCACGCGCCGGTACGCCGAGGAAAGCGCACCTGCGAGCCCGCGCGCGCCCGGGGCCTGCCCTGGTTCCTTCTTTTCCTTTTTCTTCATGCAGCCCAACTCCCGCTATTGCCTGCCCGCCCCCTTCCGCTTCTGCTCCTCCGCCCTCCACTCCGCCTTCTCCTTCCTGGCAAAGTCGCCCCACTCGGCTTTCGTGGCAGCGCGCCACATCATGTAAACCAGCACGGCAAGCGCCGCGCACGCGCCTGCCGCAAGCAAAACGACATCGTCCATGCGCAGTCAAGCACTAAGAAATATTAAATACCAATGCCAATGTACCCGCATGGAGTTTTTTGCATCCGCCCCCTGCAAGGCGATATTGTTCGGCGAGCACTATGTGGTTTACGGCGCCTCGGCGCTTGCCATTCCCATCGAGCCGCGGAACAGGGTGAAGTTCACGGATTCCCGCCTGCCGGGCATATCCCTCTCTTCCTCGCTTGGCAGCGCGCAGATTGCGCAGGGCCTTTCCTTCTCGGGCGAGCCATGCCTTGCGCCGTTTGCCGCTGTGGCACGCGTTGCCTGCGGGAAAAGGCCCCCGCCCCCCTGCGGCGCGGAATTCCTCCCGAGCTGGAGCCTGAAGGGCGTGGGCATTTCGTCCTCGCTTGGCGCGGCTTTTGCGGCAGGCCTGCTCTCGCTTTCAGGCAAGAAGGCATCGGCCAGGAAAATCTTCCTCTCGGCCCAGGCGGGCGACCTGGTGGCGCACGAGGGGAAGGCGTCCGGCATCGACGCGCGCGCAGTGGCGTACGGCAAGCCCATACTGTTCCAGCGGAAGTTCTCCCCCCCCAAATTCCTTGCCCGCTCCGCGAAATTCTCCCTTCCCCCCGGCTGCTCGCTTCTCCTCATCGACACATTCAAGGGGAAGAAAGGCAGCACCGCGGCAATGCTTGCCAATTTTGCCCTCTCGTTTGGCATCTCCACCCTCCCGCCGGCCGTGCCCGAGGAGAAAAGGAAGGAAGTGCGCGCTGAGTTTGCGCCCATCCTGAAGTCCGCGCTGGCGGCAAGAACGGCGCAGGAGCTCGGCAAGGCGATGGACGGCAACCACGTGCTTCTCCGCATGCGCCGCGTCTCCTCGCAGGGCATAGACTCCGCGGTTTCAGCCGC
>JBAZBT010000101.1:2985-3649 GCA_041671345.1 Candidatus Micrarchaeia archaeon | reverse complement strand
CCGCCCGTCGGCCTGTCGAGGCAGCCAAGCATGTGCAAAAGCGTGGACTTGCCGCTTCCGGACGGGCCTATTATGGACAGAAGCTCGCCTTCCGCTATGTCCAGGCTCACGCTGTCAAGCGCAAGGAACGGCGTTTCCCCGCCGTAAAGCTTGGAAACCCTTTCCAGCCTGAGCACCGGCACTCCCATGCTTTTCATATGTATCCTCGCCACCCCCGCCTTTATATTCAATCCCCGGTTTCATCCCCAAATTCCACCCAAATTACGCCGTTATCCTGCCTGCATGGCTCGCGCTGGCGCGCTGAAAGGAAAAAGAGGCGCTCATTCGTTGGAAAGCTTCGCGAATATGAGCAGCCCGATGGCGGAGAACATCATGGGCACGAACGAAATCATCGCCGCCCTTCCGTACGCCCCGAGCAGCAGGTGCATGGCCGGGACGGTGGAAATCGCGTACATGAGGAAGGATGCCAGGAATGCAATCAGCCCGAGGGTGAACGCGGACTTCAGGCGCAGGTAATCCTTGATGTGGATGTAAAGCAGGTAGATGACGATTATCACGTTGAATATGGAAAGCACAAAGCGCAGCGTGAACGAGTTCTCAATGGCATTCCCTATGTCCTCCGGCGGTGGCGCGCCAATCCGCCCCCCAATCGCGCCGTCATGCG
>JBAZBT010000101.1:2664-2975 GCA_041671345.1 Candidatus Micrarchaeia archaeon | reverse complement strand
ATGCGGGCCCGGGCCGAAGCTGGGTATGAGCAAGGACGACGCGGCTATGATGGCAAGCGCCGCCGCTATGAGCCCCGCGGTGCAAAGGATGGCGCGCAGGCTGATGCCGTTTGCGCTTTTCTTCTCGCTTTTCATCTTCTTCCCAATTCCCTTAGTTTTGCCTTTTGCCATCCTTACCACCCTTTATCAGTTTCCCGAATTCCGATTGCGCAAGCGCTATGTCCGATATGAAATACACCTGCCCGTACCCGTTGCCGCTGTTCTCCAGCACCGAGTTCTTCATCAGGAGCCCCACGTGGTGCTCCACCGTC
>JBAZBT010000101.1:0-2654 GCA_041671345.1 Candidatus Micrarchaeia archaeon | reverse complement strand
GCCCCGCGCAAAGCGCAAGCTGCCTCATGTTCATCGGCTTTTTCGAAAGGATGGAAAGCAGCTGCACGCGCGTGGGCCCGCCCTTTGTCCCCTCCAGTAGCCAATACAGCAGGCGCTTCATGGGGTCCATGCCATCAACTACGCAGCAGGAATTTTAAGGGTGTATGCTTGCGGGCATCGCATGGCGGGGCGATGCGTGCCTGCGCGCGGATGCCGCGGCGGATGGCTGGAAAGCAGGCTTAGGCTTCGTCAGCATCAAACCCGCGCGCGGCCATGGAGTATGCCATTGTCCTTGCGCGCCTGAAGCACGAGTGGAGCACGGGCAGCATGAGCGCGGGGACGCTCCTCCTGCACCCGCGTGCGCGCTGCGCTGCCAAAGTGCGCTCCGCCTTCTTCTGGATATAGGAGACGGAAACGAACGCAATCGAAAAAATAAGCGCCCATCTCTTCGGCATCCCGCATGACCTAAGCGCCCCGCTTATCTGCGAAGGCGCGGTGGTGAGCGCGAACAGGAGGGGCGTGTAGACGAGGGAGAGGAGGAAAACGAAATTCAGGCTGCCGTTCACAAGCCCCGCCGGCAGCAGCGCCCCTGCGATTTCCACGCTGCCTTTCTCAAACAGCAGCCGCACAAGCGAGGGGATGAGCGGCAGGAGCAAAAGCGCCTTCCTGCTTTTCACGACTTCCAGGAAATCCATGCGCGCAAGCGAATAGAGCGCCAGCGTGGCTGCAAGGAACAGCGGGGCGTATGCCAGCGGCGCGAAAACCTGCGCAAGCATGAACAGCGCGAGGAGCGCAAGCTTTGCCCGCGCGCCAAGCGCGTGCACCATCGATTTTTTCCTCACACATCCTATCATGGGCGCACCGTTCGGCCATTTTTCCCCTTTTCCGCCATGGGCGGCCTCAGCCCCAGCCTGCCTATCAGGCCCGACGAAAGCACTTCCAAGCCGCCGTCCTTCACGACCTTGCCGCCTTCCACCACGATTATGCGCGTGGCGTGCCTGGCAAGCAGGCTGGTGTCCTGCTCGGTCGCAATCACCGTCCTGCCTTCGCGCGCCAGCGCGCCCAGCATGGCATACACTTCCTGCGAGGAGCGCCAGTCCAGGCTGGACACCGGCTCGTCAAGCAGTATTATCCTGCTGTCCGCGGCCAGCGCGCACGCAATCGCCACCTTCTGCTTCTGCCCTGATGACAGCTCGCTCGGGTCCTCGTGCAGCTTTTCCGCCAAGCCGACGCGCGCCACCGCCCTTCCCGCGGCTGCGAGCGCATCTTCGCGGCGCACCCCCCTGTTCAGGAGGCCGAACGCCACCTCCTCCTCCACCGTGAGGTTGAATATCTGGTCGTTTGGGTCCTGGAACACCATGGACGCCGCGCGCGAGATTTCAGGGAAGCCCATCCTTGAGGCATCCTTGCCAAGAAGCTGCACGCTGCCCGAGAATGTGCCGCGGATTTCCTTGGGCACCAGCCCGTTGCAGCAGTAGAGCAGCGTGGTCTTGCCCGAGCCTACGGGCCCTATTATGCCCGCGAACTCCCCTTCGTAAAAAGCCAGGCTGGTCCCGCCGACGGCCTTCTCCTTTTTCCCTGCGTAGGAGAACGAGACGCTTTCCAGCCTGAGGACCTCTTTTTTTGCCATGTTTTTACCTAGGGGGCGTATTTCCTGGCAAAGCCGAACCTGTACGCAATCAGCCATGCAACCGCAATCTCAAGCGCGGCCTGCATTGCATTGAAAGCGAATATCGCAACATACCACGCCGCGCCCTTGCCGAAGAAAAGCAGGTCGGACGAATTCACGAAAGAGACGAATTCCTCCGGGCTTATCTTGAAGTAAAGCGGGCCTGCAAAATAAAAGTTCGACACCACCATCGCGGCGCCGCGGATGATTATCACCGCAACCGCAAGCAGCGCCACCATCCTCGCATCCGCGAACGCGGAATGCTTGTGCATGGCGTCCTTTACCCTCCTCTCGCGCTCGAAGTGCTTCAGCACCGCGTAAGTCACCGCCAGCATGAGCAATATCGGCAGCAGGCCGAACAGCAGCCCCGCGCCCCCAAGTGCGCTGTTCATGATGCCCCCCGCCGCAAACAGCCCCACGGAAAAGACAATCGCCGCAAGCGCGGCCAATGCAATCGCAGGCGCGCCCGTGCCCTTGCCGCGCATGATGAGGTAAGCCGCAAAGACCGCGATGGCGGGCGCAGTGGCGGCAAATTTCATCGCCGCGCCAATCGGGCCGGTCTGCGCGAAAAGCGCGATGAAAATCGTGGCGACGGCAAGCACCTCTATCGACGATTCCACGCCGAACATGAAAAGCGCAAGGATGATGGGCACCGCGACAAGGTCAATCGTCATGCCAAAGCCCGTCTGCACCCCGAGCGCGCCATTGGCATACTGGAGGACAAAAGCGAGGGCGGCAAGCGTGGCTGTAGCGACCAGCCTATAGGTCTTTGACATGGGGCACACTCTGGGGTTTTTTGTATATAAAGAAGGTTACCCGAAAATGGGTCAAGCCTTTATCCTGTACTCGAAATAATCATCCCATGCCAGCCCAAGGGGGCTCCGTTGTCGAGCTGCGCTCGACTTCGCGCCAAAAGCCTCGGGGCTTTTGCCGTCCCCCTTAGTCCGACATGTGCCATTTTTCGGCGAACCGAAAAATGCATATG
>JBAZBT010000100.1:0-3733 GCA_041671345.1 Candidatus Micrarchaeia archaeon | reverse complement strand
AGGGACAGGTTCGACAACTGCATCATGATTTGCAACATGGAGAACGTGGACCCCATGGGCGTGCACACCGGCGAGTCCGTGGTGGTCGCGCCCAGCCAAACGCTTTCCGACGACGAGCACCAGGTGCTGAGGACGGCGGCGATAAAAATCATACGCGCGCTCGGCATCGAGGGCGGGTGCAACATACAGTTCGCGCTCAACCAGAAAACCGGGGAATACATAATTGTGGAGGTGAACCCGCGGCTTTCGCGCTCCTCGGCGCTTGCCTCCAAGGCGACAGGCTACCCCATTGCGCGCGTGGCTGCGAAAATCGCGCTCGGCATGGGGCTGCACGAAATCAGGAACGCGGTCACGAAAACCACGCCTGCGGCTTTCGAGCCTGCGCTCGACTACTGCGTGGTGAAAATACCGAGATGGCCGTTTGACAAGATACCCGAGAGCAGCCGCGTGATTGGCACGCAGATGAAGTCCACCGGCGAGACCATGGCGATAGGCAGGACGTTCGAGGAGGCGTTCGGCAAGGCGCTGCGCTCGGTGGAGATGAAGAAGGCGAATGTGGACAGGCAGGACTGGGAGCGGCACATGACCGCGCCCACCGACCTGAGGATGCATGCCATCCTCGACGCGCTGCGCGCCGGCTGGGACAGGAAGAGGATATCGGACATGACAAACATCCATTTGTGGTTCCTGGACAGGCTGTCGGATTACGTGGGGATGGAAAAGCGCCTCAAGCGCGAAGTGTTCGGAAGGGTTGTGCTCCTCGATGCGAAGAGGATGGGCTATTCGGACGAGCAGATTGCCGCGGTGGTGGGGCAGGAAGCCGAGATGGTGCGCCAGATGAGGAAGAAGCACGGCGTGCTGCCCGTCTACAAGATGGTGGACACGTGCGCGGCGGAGTTCGAGGCGAAAACGCCGTATTACTATTCGACATATGAAACCGAGAACGAGAGCGTGCCCACCGAAAAGAGGAAGGTGCTCATCATCGGCAGCGGGCCTATTCGCATAGGGCAGGGCATCGAGTTCGACTACTGCTGCTGCCATGCGGCCTTCGCATTGCGCGAAATGGGGATAGAGTCCATCATGGTGAACAACAACCCCGAGACCGTGAGCACGGACTTCGACACCTCGGACAGGCTTTACTTCGAGCCGCTCACCTACGAGGACGTGATGAACATCGTGGAGCACGAGCGCCCCGAGGGCGTGGTGGTGCAGTTCGGCGGGCAGACGTCCATCAACCTTGCGCAGAAGCTCTCCATGAACGGCGTGAGGATACTGGGCACGCAGATGGACGGCATCGACGTCGCGGAGGACAGGGAGAAATTCAAGGTGCTGCTCCACGAGCTTGGCATACGCCAGCCGGAAAACGGCACCGCGACGAATTTGGAGGAGGCGCTTGCCGTTGCGGAGCGGATCGGCTACCCCATCGTGGTGCGCCCGAGCTATGTCATTGCGGGCAGGGGCATGATGATTGTCTATGATGCCGCGGAGATGAGGAAATATATCGGCGAGGCGGTGGACGTTTCCGAGAAAAAGCCCGTGCTCATCGACAAGTACATCGAGCGCGCAATCGAGTGCGAGATAGACGGCGTCGCGGACAGCGAGCATTTGTTTGTCGGCGGCATCATGGAGCACGTGGAGCGCGCGGGCGTGCACTCCGGCGATGCGAACAACGTGGTGCCCTGCGTGCGGCTGAAAAAGGGGGTGCAGGGGCAGATACTGGAATTCTCCGAGAAAATCGCGCTTGCGCTTGAGACCGTGGGAGCCATCAACATACAATACGTGGTGCAGGACGACGTTGTTTTCGTGCTCGAGGCGAACCCGCGCGGGAGCAGGACCATGCCCTTCCTTTCAAAAGCCACGGGCGTGCCGCTTGTGAAGATTGCGATGCAGGTGATAATGGGCAAGAAGTTGAAGGACATAGGGGCCGGGGCGGACATGCCCAAGATGACGCATTACGCGGTCAAGGGGGTGGTGTTCCCGTTCCTGAAATTGCCTGGAAGCGACACCGTGCTTGGGCCCGAGATGAAGTCCACAGGGGAGAGCATGGGGGTGGACGAGTTCTTCCCGATGGCGTTCATGAAGGCGCTCCTGGGCGCGAATTTGAAAATCCCCGAGAGCGGGGGGGTGGCGATTTCGCTCAAAGACGGCGACAAGGAGCGCGCGCCGCCGCTGGCGGTGGCGCTGCAGAAAATGGGCTTCGACGTCTATGCAACGCCTTCCACGGCAACGCACCTTGGCAAGAACATCATCATGCTCAAGAAGATAGACGAGGGCGAGCCCAACATCATCTCCGAGATAAAGAAGGGGAAAATACGCCTTGTCTTCAACACGCCGAAAAAGGGCAAGGTGGCGAGCACGGACGGATTCAGGATACGCCGCGCGTGCCTGGAGCACGGAATCCCGTGCATCACGAACTTCGAGGCGTGCGAGGCGCTTGTGCAGGCAATCGAGCACTCGCACGGGAAGCAGCAGTCATTGGAGCGGATTGAGGATTATGGCAGGAAGAAGTGAGTGGGGGAAAAAGGACTTTGCAATCTGCCTACTTTTGATTTTAACCGCCGCCCTGATTTTTTACATCGCCCTGCTTCCGCCGGCCGCATGCGCGGGCTGCAATGCGAAAGTGGCGCTCGTCTTCTCCCCTGGCGCCGAGGGGGAGGTCGTCTCCTTCATCCGCTCGGCGCGCGAAAGCATTGACATCGAGATGTACGTTTTCACGTCCGACGCGGTTGCGCGCGAGCTCGGCGACGCGGTGAAGCGCGGCGCGAGGGTGCGCGTGATAATGGAGCCGAGAGTGGAGGACTCGCGCAAGCAGAGGATGTTCGACACGCTCTTGGCGCTCGGGGTGGAGGCGAGGTGGGCAAGCTTTTCGTACAAGCTCACGCACAGCAAGTTCATTGTCGTTGACGGGAAGCGCGCGCTAATCGGGAGCATAAATTTCTCCGCGAGCGCGCTGAATTACAACAGGGAGACCGCGGTTGAGATTGACGGGGAGAAGGTGAAGGAGGTTGCAGCTGCCTTTGAGGCGGATTGGGGGATGGCAAGCGCGGCTGCAACGGCAAGCGGAGGGACGGCGGCTGGAGAGTAGAGGGGTTGGGCGGGCAACGGCAAGCGCGGCAGAGGAGGCAGGCTAGTTCCTGCAGATGGGGAACGCGCGCACGTTTTTTTGCCTGTCGATGGCAACTGAGATATTTGCATATAATGCGCCAGGGCCATCAAGGAAACGCGTGGGCGCGCGCGTGCCGGGCTTTTGCCCCAGCGCTTGGCGCAAATCATGAAGCACCATCTTGATTTCAGGCTCCATGAAAGGGGGGCAGCGCGAAACAAGGGTGCGCACCTTTTCCTTGCTCTTGGGAACCAATGGGTCGAATTTATGCAGCCCCCAGATGTCGGTGATTGCCATGCTCAGGGCGATTGCAACATTGGAATCGCATTCGCGCAATGCAATCTCGAGCTTGCCGGCAAGGCAGTTGAGCGCCGGCGCGCCAATGGCTGCCACCAGGATGGAAGCCTCCGCCCGCCCAAGCGCGTCGCCGCTTAGCGTTGATGCGATAAGCATGTTCACGGATTTTTCTATTTCGTTTATTTCAAATGGGTCCATGGTTCCACCGGATGAATGCTAATTCTTGCCCGTGTTTCTGCTGCCGAGTTTCCGTGCAACCGATGCTGCATCTGGCAGGGCAGGGCGCGGAGGCTGGCCAAGCTTGGCATCGTAAGGAAGCGGCGCGTCCTCGTT
>JBAZBT010000099.1:0-3793 GCA_041671345.1 Candidatus Micrarchaeia archaeon | reverse complement strand
CCGCCGCCTCGGCATAGCCTTCATATGCCGCTTTCAGGTGCGGATAATCGGAAAATGAGACTGTCGGAATTGCGGACTTTTCCGCAGTCCCGCTTGCAAACCCGTTGAGCTTCTTTTCCGCAATCTCCCCAAGGCTGCCTGCCCTTGAAATGCGCTGTTCCAGAGGAGTGCCAGTATGAAGGAGATGGTGGGAGATGGCAAGCGGTAGGGGACGGGAATGCTTTCGAACCGTATCCAGCGGGCCGCCGTTGCTGCAATGCGGCGCATTGCTAGTGAATTTTGGGGGAACATTCACGCGCAAAATACCCTGTTAGAATTTATATACCTAAACATTGCAGAACCGAGCCAATTTATAAGCTTTTGAGGCAACTTTAGCCACGGGATAAGGAAGGTTGTTAACATGGCAAAATCAATCGAACTCAAGGTTGCAGAGGCGCTCCAGAACGACGTTGGGCGCGGGCTTGTGCGCATGGACTCCAAGGCACGCAAAGACCTGGATGTCAACACCGGGGACATTGTGGAGCTTAAGGGCAAAAGGAGCACCGCGGCGCTTGTCTGGCAGGCGCACCCGCAGGACGAGGGGCTCAACATCGTGCGCATGGACGGCTACCTTAGGCAGAACACCGGAGTGGGCCTTGGCGACAAGATTACGCTGAAAAAAGCCGAGCTGAAAGAGGCGAAAAAGGTGGTGCTTGCCCCCACGCAGCCCATGAAATATTCGCCCGGCTTTGACCAGTTCGTGAAGAAGAAGATGGTGGGCAGGGCGATAAACAGGGGCGACACGGTTTTCATAGGCGTATTCGGCACCTCGTTCCCGCTTGTTGCCGCGCTTGTGCAGCCGACGGGCATTGTCATGATAAACGAAAGCACGGAGCTTGTGCTGAAAGAGGCGCCCGAGAAGGAGACGGCGCAGATAGCTTCCATCACTTACGAGGACGTCGGAGGCTTGAAGGACGAGGTGCAGAAAATCCGCGAAATGGTGGAGCTGCCGCTTCGCCACCCTGAGCTTTTCGAGCGGCTGGGAATCGAGGCGCCCAAAGGCGTGCTTATCTACGGGCCGCCAGGCACGGGAAAGACGCTGCTCGCGAGGGCAGTGGCATCGGAGAGCGAGGCAAATTTTGTTCACATAGGCGGGCCTGAGCTTGTTTCCAAGTTCGTGGGCGAGTCGGAGGAGCGCCTGCGCCAGCTGTTCAAGGACGCGCAGGACAATGCGCCCTCCATCATTTTCATGGACGAGATAGACGCCATCGCGCCCAAGCGCGAGGAGGCGCAAGGCGAGGTGGAGAGGAGGATGGTGAGCCAGCTCCTCACCATGATGGACGGGCTGAAGGCGCGCGGGCAGGTAATCGTCATCGGCGCCACCAACCGCCCCAACAGCATCGACCCTGCGCTTCGCCGCCCGGGAAGGTTCGACCGCGAAATCGAGCTAGGCGTTCCCGACAGGCAGGGAAGGAAGGAAATACTCCAGATACACACGCGCTCCATGCCGCTTGCCGAGGACGTGAGCGTGGACGAGCTTGCGGCAATCACGCACGGCTACACCGGCGCGGACGTCTCCGCCCTCACCAAGGAGGCCGCGATGAAGGTGCTGCGGCGCATATTGCCGAAAATCGACCTTACGCAGGAGTTCATCCCGCCGGAAATACTGGACAATCTCAAGGTGACGCGCGAGGACTTCATGAACGCGCTGCGCGAGGTGCGCCCGAGCGCGCTGCGCGAGGTGTTCATCGAGAGGCCCAACGTGAAGTGGGGCGACATAGGAGGCTTGGAGAACGTGAAAAAGGAGCTCAAGGAGGCGGTGGAGCTGCCCCTCAAGAGCCCCGAGGTTTTCACGAGGATGGGCATACGCCCTGTAAAAGGAATACTGCTGGTGGGATTGCCAGGCACCGGGAAAACAATGTTCGCAAAGGCAGTGGCAACCGAGACCGAGGCGAACTTCATCTCCATCAAGGGCCCAGAAGTGCTTTCCAAGTGGGTGGGAGAATCGGAAAAGGCGGTGCGCGAGACTTTCAGGAAGGCGCGCATGGCAACGCCATGCATCATTTTCATAGACGAGATAGACTCCATCGCCCCGCACAGGGGAGGGGGCGACGAGGGCAACCGCGTATCCGAGCGCGTGGTGGACACGCTGCTCACTGAAATGGACGGGCTCACGGGCCTGAAAAACGTGGTGGTGATTGCCGCGACGAACCGCCCGGAGCTTTTGGACATGGCGCTCATGCGCGGCGGCAGGTTCGATAGGATTATAGAGATACCCGTGCCCGAGGAGAAGACGCGCACGGAGATATTCAAGCTCCACACCAAGTCCATGCCGGTTGCCAAGGGCGTGGATGTCGCCGAGTTCGCCAAGAAGACGGACGGCTACACCGGCGCGGACATCGAGAACGTCTGCCGCGAGGCAGGCATGGCGGCGATAAGGCGCGGCATCAACGTCGACAAGGTGGAGGGGAAGGACTTCGAGGAGGCGCTTGCAACCGTGAAGCCCTCGGTCACCAAGTCCTATGTTGAGAAGATAAAGAAATTTGCCAAAGGGGACGCAAACTCCATGTACAGGTAGGCATTGCAGGCGGATGGCAGCGGTGTTTCCATGATTAATTTGAACAGGATGAAGGTGGACAGGCAGGAGGCGTTCGACATAGTGGTGTCGGTGCTTGCCATTGCCCTGGTTTTCACGTTCTACCAGCTGGGGCTTAAGCTCGAGCCGTCCACCTTCCTTTTCTACATGGCGGCGGCAATAATCACGCTTGGCTCCGGCTTTGTCCTGCATGAACTTTCGCACAAGTACTACGCCATAAAATACGGCGCGCGGGCGAAATTTGTCGCATGGCCCGCAGGCCTGGCGCTTGCGCTCGCATTGGTCGTGGTGCCGCAGATAATCTGGGGGCCAGGCGCGGGGATTTTCTTCATCGCGCCAGGCGCGGTCTACATCTATGCCATGCGCCCGATTTCCATCAAGGAGAACGGCATCATCTCGCTTGCAGGCCCTGCGGCGAACTGGGTGCTTTGCGCGCTTTTCCTTGCGCCGCTGCTGCTCCTGGACATGCCGCTGCAGCTTGCGCGCATATTCTCCATCGGCTTTTCGATAAACGGCTGGCTCGCGCTTTTCAACCTCATCCCGTTCTACCCGCTCGACGGCAGCAAGGTGCTCGCCTGGGACTGGAGGGTGTGGCTTGGCGCCGTGCTGTTTTCATTCTTCCTCGTGGGCCTTCCGTCCATTGCCTGATGGGTTTTCAAATGAAAGGTGCAGAAGCAATCCTGACAAAAACGCGCGTTTTGGGCTTTCCCGCAGTGGAAAAATTCCGCCCGAAGAAGGGATACCGCGCACCGGCCCTTGACGAAAAAATCAGGCGGGAGCGCACGCGCCGCGAGGCACGGCTTCTTTCGCGCGCAAAGAAGGCGGGCGTGCTCTGCCCAGTTGTTTATGAAGTGTCAGATTTTGCCATACGCATGAAGTTCCTGGAGGGCATGATGCTGCACCACGCCCTTCGCAGGCGCGCCATAAAGCCGTCTGAAATCGCCTCTGCCGCGCGCATATTGTCGGCTCTCCACAAAGCGGGCATTGTGCACGGCGACTTCACGCCTGCAAACCTCATGGGCACGCCGCAGGGCATGGCCGTCATCGATTTCGGGCTGGGAAGCATCTCAAGCGACGACGAGGACAAGGGGACGGACATCGTCACCATGAAAAAGGCGCTGGGAGGAAAGAAAGGCGGCGCATTTGAGGCGGCTTATTTGCGCGCAGGGGGAAAGCCCTCCGTTGCGAGGATGGCGGAAGAGATAGGCAAGCGCGGGC
>JBAZBT010000098.1:0-3824 GCA_041671345.1 Candidatus Micrarchaeia archaeon | reverse complement strand
CGCGCCAAAAATGAATGCCTTGTGCACGTGCCTGTGGAGGTTCTCGAAAGGTATGAGCATGCCCTCCTCGAGCATTATCATGAGGAGCGCGACCGCGCCCAGGGGCAGCATGAGCCCCTGCAGGCCGGCCACCGCGCCGTCAGGCAGGAACGCGCCCGCCGCAATGCCCAGGAGCATTAGGATGACGACGTCGGATATGCCGGTCATCTTGAGGAACGCGCGAGAGAAGACCCCTGATAGGATGAGAATGCCAAGCGCGCCGATTGCTGCTTCCTGACCTGCCATGATGCAACTGCGCGACTTATTCATTTAAAACTATGTCGCCATACAGACAAATAGTAGCCCCATCGTCCAGTGGTCAAATCTACGCGCCTGGGGCGCGAGGAGACTAAGGATACGAGGCTCTGACGAACCGTTATCGCGTCCGTTTTAACGAACGGGGATACCTCGGGACATCGGTTCGAATCCGATTGGGGCTACTTTATCTTTTCCTTAGCTGCCGCCCCAATTCGAATCCGATGTTCAAATGCCGCAGCATTTGGACAGACGGTCGAGCCAGGCCCGACCGGATTGGGGCCATCTTTTTTCATTTTAGCCGGCGCAAGCAAGGAACCATATAAACTATGCGCGCATTATGCAACACCGAGTGGTGTTTGTGGGCAAGGAACCTATCGTTCTTGTATTGCTGGGCATTCTGCTTTTCCTGGCTGGCTGCGCAAGCACGCAAGCATCGGAGCCTGGAGCGCAGGCGGCGCCCCCTGCCGGGGCCCAAAACCAAACGCCCGCGCCAGCCTATGCTTGCCCGGGCGGCACGGTTGCCACCAGCTTATCCAATTGCCCGAAAATGAAATGCAGCGATGGAACTGGATATGGCTCATGTTCCCCGGACAAACCCAAATTCTGCGAGAATGGCATTTTCATAGACAAAGCCTCTGCCTGCGGATGCAGCGCAGGGCATGACGTGCAAAATGACAGCTGCGTTGCTCATCAGGCTCAAACGCAGCCCGCCCAACCCTCGGCACCTGCGCCCGCGCCCAATGTTTCATGCAGCCGGCCAGCTGGCAACGGGAATATGGATATTTTCGATTCCCATGTCCACGCGCCGCCCACAATCAGCATGCCCCAGATAATTTCAGAGATGGACAAGGCGGGCGTGGGCGTGTCGAACCTGTATTCTGGCTCGCTTCAAGCCGCATCCAAATACCCCGGCAGATTTGTAATATTTGCAGATACGCCCGACTCGCCGCAGCCATCCGCATGGCTCACGCAAGGCCAATCATTCACAACGTCCGCTGAGGAGAAGCTGAAGACGGGGGAATATCGCGGCATAGGCGAAGCCAACCTGAGGTACTACAGCGGCAATGTCATTCCGCCCCCAACCATCTATGTTCCGGCCGACACTCCGCTCTGGCTTTCGCTTGTGGACCTGTCCGCCAGGTATAATGTCCCAGTCTCGTTCCACTTCGTGCCCGACGACCCCGCTGCGAACGCCGCCTTTGAAAGGATGCTGGACCACAACAAAAATGCAGCCGTCATCTGGGCCCATCTCGGATTCAACAACATGCCGCTCAACCGCACCGCGCTCCATAATTTCCTCCTGCGGTATCCCAACATGTATTTCGACACGGCCGGGATTCAGAACATGCAAAAACCCCTGCCGCAGCCCAACTCCAACTGGGCGCTGCTCACGAACCAATCCTACAGTGGCCGAATGAACGATGAATGGAGGGCGTTTTTTGAAACGTGGAACTCCCGCATATTATTCGGTTCGGATGCAGGAGGGGGCTCAAATGGCCTTGAGAGATGGCTCAACTATGCGGACGGCACGGTTGGCGGAGCCACGCCTAACGCCGTCGGGCACTGGAAAACCCTCCTGTCCGGCCTGGACTACAACTCCGCCCGCAACATCCTGAGCGGCAATGCCAGGGCGCTCTTCCTGAAGGAACAGAGGCCCCCCTACAACTATTCGGTTTCGTCGGATGGCAAGTGCCACTCCATTCTCGTAAGCTCCAATTCGTCCATCTCGGGGCTCGTGTTTGACCCGGGCACAAAAGCCATCACCTTCACGGCCGCCGGTTCCACTGGAACGCCCGGGTCCGCCGCCATAACGGTCCCGGCAGCCCTTGCCGGGGGAAGCTTCACTGCTTCCGTGGATGGCCAGGACGTTCAAATCAAAGAGGCGCCCGGCCCTGCTTGCACAACCATAAGCCTGGAATATGCCGGCGGCATAAGATCGGTCACTATCCGCCCAAATCATTGAATGGAACAGCGCTCAAAATGGTGGCCTATCCGCGTAGGCTACCCATTTTTTTATCTTCCTGGCAAAAGCCTTGCCATGGCAAGGCGGAAGATGCGCACTGCGGGCAAGAAAATAGTCTACATCACGCCGCACAGGAATCTTGCGGTCGAAGTGAAGCGCATGTACGAGAAAAACGGCGAGATGGCGGAGATAGGCTCGGAGACCGACAGGAGCGGCACCACGCTTTACATGGTGTACCTGTTCGAGAAAGGATATTGACAGGGGGATTTGATATGGACGAACACAGGCGCGCGCGCGTGCTGAAAATGGGAGAGGTGGACATACGCCTCAAGAGGATGGGCATGTACCAGGTGCTGCCCTTCAAGATTGAGAGGCGCGAAACGCCTTCGGGAAAAGTGCCTTACCTTTGCTCCGACCGCGCAATCGAGATGCCTGAGCTTGTCAGGATTTCAGAGGAGTTCGACCTGCCCGTCTGCGCGCAGAAGAACAAGGTCGTGCCGCGCGGGAAGATGGAGAAGGACTATGCGGGATTGTAGCCAGCGCAATGCTGCACGGAGCTACGGCTTTGCCTGGGAGGCAGAAGACCCGAAGATTTTCTGGATTTTCTCCCCTGTTATCGCCTCGCGCATCAGCGCGTCGGGGAAGGACACGCGCGAGTGCGTCTTTTCCTTGCCGGAGATTACCGCTTCCGCCGCCTTTTGCACCTGCGCAGGCGTTTTTCCAGTAGTGTCTATTTCCCAAACCTTGCGCGCGCCATAGTGCTTTTCCGACTGCACGGTGCAGTAGTCAAGGGCCTCGGAAAGCGCGTTCTGGGAAAGCTTTGCGGGAGGGTAGTTGCGCGATGCGAGCCGCTGCCTAAGCTCGCGCGGGTCGCAGCGCAGCACCAGCACCTTCTGCACCGGCAGCTTCATCTCGCAGCCCAGGTGCCCCTCTGCGATTATGCTTTTCTTTTCAGCCTTTATCGCTTCCGTCAGCTCGCGAGAAAGCTCTGGGAGCTTCACCACCTTTGCGCCGTCGCTTTCGTCGGTGTGCGAGTAGAGCCCCAATAATTCCGCAAGCTCGTTTATCTCAAGGAGGAATGAGCCTGGTTTTGCGGATAGCGCGCGCGCAAGCGTAGTCTTGCCCGCCCCCGGCACGCCGGTGATGAGAATGGCCGTGCGGGCCATTGATGGCGCGGCCTTGCGCGCGCCAATTGCCTGTGTTGCCTTGCGCACCATCGCACCACATCAGAGTTTCTTTGACAGTTCGGCGAGCTTTTTCTTGCCGTCCAAAAGCGCGCGCCTGCCTGCTGGCGTGAGCTCGTAGTACTTGCGCCTTCCCTCGAATTTGGATGAAATCAGCTTCTCGTCCTCAAGCTTGTAAAGCACGAAATACGTCATCAGCTTGGAGGGGGAATAGCCGAACTCCTTTGCAATGCCTTCGGGAAGCGCGTATGCATAGACTTTGCGGCGGCGCATGAGCGAGAGGGCGGCAAGCCAGATGTTCCCGTGCGTGAGCGAATGGGACAGGCGGGACACTGGCTTGGAAACATGCATGCATTCCCCTCAAAAACTATCCATTACGC
>JBAZBT010000097.1:0-3843 GCA_041671345.1 Candidatus Micrarchaeia archaeon | reverse complement strand
GTGCCATTCACGCCGTTAATTCCGTTGGTGCCGTTAATGCCGTTCGTTCCGTTCACACCGTCAATCCCGTTGGTGCCATTAATCCCGTTCGTTCCGTTCACGCCGTCAATGCCGTTTGTGCCGTTTGTGCCGGCAGCCCCCACCAGGATTCCTGTCGTGAAGTTGGTTCCGTCGGAGAAGTGCCAGGTGTAGGTTCCGTCAAGGTTGTTGTCTATGGAGGTCATGGTGAGATTGGCCCCCTGCGGCCCAATCCCACCGCTTGCGTTGGTGCAGTTGAAGCTGCCTGTCGCGGAATCCACCCCTGACACCGCATAGCCTGCGGGGCAGGGGGAGGGGAAGCCCGTAAGGTTGCTCCAGGTGATTGCATCGGAAATTGCGCGGTATCGCGCGTCGCCCTCGCCCTTGCTGTAGTAGTTGGTCAGGTTGCCAAGGGCTTCCACCTCGGCTTTCGTGTAGTAGCTGGACGAGCTCCCCGACCAGTTCCCGATGCTTGCCGCGACCTGCTCGATTGTGAGGTTGCCCCCTGTTCCGCCGGTCAGGTTGACGCACACGGTGCCGGCGCTGCTTATTTCTGACACCGCATAGCCTGCGGGGCAGGGGGAGGGGAAGCCCGTAAGGTTGCTCCAGCCGATTGCATCCGACGTTTTCCTGTACAGCAAGTCCCCCTCGCTCCTGTTGTAGTAGCCTGCGGCGACCAGGGACAGCGCTTCGCTTGTCTGGTTGTAGAGATAGAGGGAAACCGAGGCCGGCCCTATGTAAAGCTCGCCGTTGACCTGGACATTCCCATCGAAGCGGGCGACCGCGGTGGCATTTCCCGCATCCAGGGCGATGATTGCATTCCCTGCCAGGTCCTGGATAATCAGGCTTCCGTTGACCTCTTGGACCGTCACCGTCACCATGTAGGTGTCGTTCTGCATGTAAACCGGGCCGTAGAACAGCTGCGTTCCGTCCCAGGTGTTCCCGCCTTGCAGCCCGCCTTTGCTTGCATTGAGGGAGTCTATCCTGGAGTTTGCAGTCACATTGGCATCATAAAGAAGGGAGATGCCCTGGCTGTTCTGGCTGATGCTGGAATTGAGGCTTGCGGTTACCGCGTCCGATTCGTTTTTTGCATAGTAATTCGAGAGATACGATGCAACGTCGGAAATTGCGGCGAGCCTCGCCCGGCTGCCGGCCAGCGTGAAATAAAGCCCCGAGCCGTCAAACTCCATCGCCCCGTCCTGAAGGCTGCTCAGGTTGGCGCCCGGCGCAAACACAAGGGGCGCAAGCAGCCCCGCCCCGGGATTGAGGAGAAGCTGCGAGAGCAGCATGCTGTTGGCGACATAGTTGTTTGCCGGGTTGAGGCTGTCCGAGACATTGGAACGGTAGGAATAGCCGACGGAGCCCAGGCCCATCCTGCCGCCTTCAGCCTCCCCGTTCGTTGAGACCCCGAAGTAATACGGCTCGTCGAACGGGAGATTGACCGCGGACAGCGTGTAGTTGTAAAGCCCGGAAGCGTCGGCCTGGACGAAGATGGTGCCGGTGTCGTAAAGCGCCGTTCCGCCGGACGAGGCGTTGTATATCCGGAATTGCATGGCGATGGTGCCGGTCACTGGGGCGCCCGATGCGCCGGTGATCCGGCCGTGGATAGGGATGTTCTGCGGGATGGCGCTTGCCAGTGGGACTAAGAGGAGCAGGAGGAGGATGAATGCCGCCCTGGCGGCCGCCATCCCTGCGAAAACACCCCGTTTTTTTGCTGGTGCCATGGTCATCATCTGCTGAAATACGCCTTGTCGTTTATTTTCTTGGGCTTGACGTCGGCATCGAAATGCTTTATCATGCGCTTGATGGCGTCTTGCTTGGTGTGGAGAAAATTAGAGATTTTGAACATTTCCACTATCCTGTTCTCTTCGCCGCTCAGGTCGATTTGTATCTTGGCCAATATATCACGCTGGTCGCCGGTCGCCTTGCCTTGGGACAGAATATGATAAGAAAATATATAAATATATATGGATGGTTGTGAATAATTTTAAAATATAAAATATCACAAGAAGATATAAAGAGCGGGCAAGGCGGGAAAGGGGCAGGCGGCGCACGGGAATGCCCGCATCGCCCGCGCGCGGGCCTATGCTGCGGGTTGGCTTTCCTTTGCGCGCGCCACCGGCTTTATGCGCTCGTGCGACTTCCAGAAGAAGTAGCCTATGCACGCAAACGTTGCCAGCGGGGAGACGTAGGCCGGGATGTGCGCGCCGAAGGCGTCCGCGAGCATGATTATGCCAAGCACGAAGATGGAGTACATCGCGCCGTTCTTCAGGTAGACGTACTTTTTCACGGTCTCGATGTTGCGGATTGTAAGCTCGCGCACCACGAGCGCGCCGAGCCCGTTGCCCAGGAGTATGAGCGGGACTGCAAGCGTGAAGGCGAACGCGCCTATCACGCCGTCAATCGAGAACGTGGAGTCTATCACCTCGAGGTAGAGTATCTTGCTCCAGTCCGCCATCCCGCTCGAGCCGCCGTGCAGGAGCTGCGACTCGTGCTGCTCCGCGTTCTGCTTGAAGCCGTGCGTGATGAAAAAAGCCGTGGAGCCCACCACCGCCCCGAACGCCATCAGGGCGTTCCGTTCCATCGCGAACCAGACGATGAGCGTGAGGAGGATGGAGACCACCGCGTAGAACCACACGCCCTGCCTCTGGAAGAATTCCTCGTGGTGCAGCCCGAATGACTTTGGCTCGAGGAAAAGCCAGTGGAAGAAAAGGAAAACCAAAAACACGCCGCCGCCGGCAAGCAGTATGGGCGAGCTTTGCTCCACTGCGGCGGCAACCGCAGGGTCGGAGCTGAAGGTCGCAAAGAACGCGCCGGATGGCCCCAGTGCCGGGTTCGCCGCCCACACTATGAGGAGAGGGAGCACCCCGCGCACCACGAACACCGCAATCAGCAGCCCGAAGGTGAGGAACCAGCGCCTCGCGCGCTTGCTCATCTTGGAGAGCACCTCGGCGTTTATCACCGCGTTGTCGACGCTGGTGATTGACTCGAAAAGAACCAGCCCGAGGATTGTGAGGAGCGCTGCGAAGAGGTCCATCAGGGAAAAATATGCGGCAAGGTTAAATAAGCGTGCCAGCTTAAGTGCGCCTGCGCGAATGAGGACAAGTGGATTCTCTGAGCGGGGGAGGTGCTATCACACCTTCCTTGCAATGACGCCTAACACAATTGCTGACGCGCAAAAATCAGCCTTTCTTTTTCCCTTCAACCATCCCGCGCGCTTTCTCTGCGATGTGCTCCGCTGACAGGCCGAAGCGCTTGATGAGCTCCCAGGGCGCGCCTGTCTCGCCGAAGCGGTCCTCCACGCCCATCATGTCGAATACTACGGGCGAATGCGATGCTGTGAGGATGGCGGCTGCAACAAGGTTGCCCAAGCCCCCTTTCTGGTGCTCCTCCACGGTGAGCACGCAGCCGCATTCGCGCGCTGCGCGCACGATTGCTTCCTTGTCCAATGGCTTTACCGTGGACAGGTTCACAACGCGCGAGGAGATGCCGAATTCCTCCTTCAGTATCCAGCTGGCGCGCATCGCCTCGGCCACCTCTGGGCCGCAGGAAAGCATTGCGATGTCCTCCTTGCCGCTTGCTGCGTCCGTTGAGAGCTGGTGCGCGAAGGCATCTGCGAACTTCGGCTGCTCGCCGGTGTAGCGTATGATGGTTGCGGTGCCGAAACGATACGGCGTTTTGCCGTTTGTCACTATGGGGGTGGGCTCGCGCGCAAAGCGGAGGTAGCAGGGCCCGTTGATTTGGTCTATCATTGCCGCGGTCGCCTTTTTCGTCTCTGCCAGGTCGCAGGGGATGAGCAAGTTCATGTTCGGAAGCCCCGCTATC
>JBAZBT010000096.1:0-3921 GCA_041671345.1 Candidatus Micrarchaeia archaeon | reverse complement strand
ACCGCGATGGAGATGGAAGCCGAATCGCCCTCCACCCCCTCATAGGTCTGCAGGAACTGCACGTGCATGTCGTACTGCGAAACGTCCTTGCCGATGTGCTTCTTTATGATGGCGGAGACGTTCTCCACCGCCTCCTTTGCAATCTTGCCGAGCTTTCCCGTGGCGATGAGCTTGCCTTCCGCCTTGGACGACGCGGGCGTCACTTCCGCGACAATGGGCATTATCAGGCCCGCCATGGAGTCGCCAAGCACGGCCAGGCCGTTCACCTTGCCCACGCTCGAGCCCTCGGTCGCGAACACCGGGTAATCCTTCCGGCTGTCCACAAAGCGCCTGCTCACCTGCTGCTCGATTGTCTGGGCAAGCCCGCGCGCGGTCATCACGTGCTTCTCGTCCACGAGCTTCACGCCCTCCTCGTTTGCAATGTCCCCCGCCGCCCTCACCAGGCCGCCAAGCTCGCGCAGGTTCAACGACAGCCTTTTCTTCCTGCCTGCCTTCCTGCGCGCCTCGTCGATAATCTCCATGACCGCGGCATAGGTGAAGTGCGGGATTTTCCCGTCCTTCCTCACTTCCTGCGCCACGAACTGCACATACCTGCCCTCGTTCTCGGGCGTGTCGGGCATGCTGTCCTGCACGTAAATCTCATAGCCGTTGCCCCTGATCCTGGAGCGGAGCGCGGGGTGCATCCCCTGCATGTCCATGTAGTTCCCCGCCGCAACCAGGACAAAGTCGCATGGCACCGGCTCGGTCTTCACAATCGCGCCAGACGAGTTCTCGCTCTGGCCCGTTATCGAGTATTTCTTTTCCTGCATCGCGGTCAAAAGCTCCTGCTGGCTCCGGATCTTGAGCGATGCGACCTCGTCGATGAAAAGCACTCCCTTGTTCGCGCGGTGTATCGCGCCCGACTCGACGCGCACGTGCGCGGGCGTCCCCATGCCGCCCGACTGCAGCGGGTCGTGCTTCACGTCGCCAAGGAGCGCGCCCGCCCTGGTGCCGGTCGCGTCCACGAACGGCGCGTTCTTCTTCCCCGAGTTGTCCACGATGAGCTTTGGGTCGTTGTAGTCGAACACGCCCATCCTCTTCCCGAACGTGCTCGTGAAGCGGAAAAGCAGGTACATCACGCCTATCGCCACCAGCACCGCAAGCACGAACCACTTGTTGTCGTTGTTCAGCGCGCCGGTGGCGTAAAAGAAAATTATCGCCGCAACCATGAGGAAAAGGAACATCATGCCGCCGTTGCCTCCGCGCGACTGCGCGGCGTTCTCGCGGTTCTTCATGGCCTGCTGCAGCATCCTGCCCTGCCCGTCCTCCAATTGTTCCCGCTCCTTTTTGGCGCTCATCTTCTCCCCGGAGAACTTGGCGATTGCCTGCCTCATCTGGCGGAAGGAGGAGTACATCTGGAAAAGCCCGGGGTCCTTTTTTATCTCGTCCTCGCTCGGGTATGTCTTCACCGTTTTCACAATCGGGCG
Source organism: Candidatus Micrarchaeia archaeon (assembly GCA_041671345.1). Lineage (GTDB taxonomy): Archaea > Micrarchaeota > Micrarchaeia > Anstonellales > Anstonellaceae > UBA10161. Next base: position 2,455 of record JBAZBT010000096.1, on the reverse strand, counting down.
GTTCTCGTCGTTCGGGTTCGGGTAGACCAGCACGTCCTCGAGCGCGGTGGCGGGCATGAGCTCCGCCATTGCCTGCGCAAGCATGGATTTCCCGGTGCCCGGCGTGCCTATCATGAGCACGTTCCTTTTCTGGACCGCGGCTTTCTTGACAAGCTTCACCGCCTCGTCCTGCCCGATGACCTGCTCGATGAGCGTGGCAGGTATGGGGATCTCTTCCGTAGTCTTGAATTTGCGCATATAATCCACCGCCCTATCCTCACTGCCCGGCTCCCACGATGGCAGATGCCTCAAGCGCGAGCCTCTGCTGCTGCTTCTCAACATATGGCTGCACCATCGCCTTGGCATGCTCGCAGTCCGTTATTCCCTGGCAGTTCCTCACGCCGCTTACCAGGCCTGTGAGCGCCGCGTCGTTCACCACCGCAAGCTGCGCGTCTATCTTCTTCAGGCGCGCGGTGTTCGGCACCTTGCCCGGCCCGAACGCGTCCTGGTAATACTGGAGCGCCAGCCCGTACTGCGCAATCCTGCCGGTCTTTTCCCTTGCCGCGTCAAGCACGGCCGCCTTCACCTTGAGCGCGGCATTCTCCGAGTCCCGCACGGACAGCAGCGCCTCGAGCGACTGCCTTTCACCGGCGCATGACGATGCCCTTGCATTTGCCGACGCGGTCTTTGCCATTTCATCGGAAAGCAGCGCGGCGGAGCCGTTCCTCTCCTTGCTGCACGAGGCGGAAAGCGCGTCGTACTTCTCCTGCGCCACGCCGTTTCCCGCGCAGCCGAACAGGAGCGCGAGCGAGACTAACGCTACGAGTGTGATGTTTTCGTGCATGGTTGGCATTTCAGCCCTCCCCTTTTTATACATATGGCAGCCCCGTGCGCTCGGCTGCCATCCGGCAAGCCAGCCTGCCTGCTTGCCTGCCGCGGCCCCGGCGCGCCCGCGTTGTGTGTCAATATCTTCCCAACAGTGTTAACATCGTATTAACATTTATTAATCTATGTTAACAAGAAGTTAACAGTTCGAATGGTGAGCATGGATGGCCAAGCAAAAAGTCGAGGTAATCGCGGCGAAGAGGGAAACAGGCCAGGAAGGGGATCTGGCCGAGCTTTGCAGGAAGATGCGCCTGATGAGCGAGCGCGACACCGATGCCACGCTTCCCCAGGTGCTGCATGTCATGATGGTGCACTCGCGCGGCCAGCCTGTCGGCGGCTCCGAGTTGTCCGAGCTTTCCGGCATCAACCGCATCACCATAATACATCATATGAAGCGCCTTGAGGGCGCAGGGCTTGTGAGGCGCGAGGAAGGCAAGTACATACTGCGCGTGCGCTCGGCCGAGGACATGATACTCGAGTTCCGCAAGGAGATGGAGCGCAACTTCGCGGAGATGGACGAGATGGCGCGCGAGTTCGACGAGCAGTTCGCGCAGATGGGGCGGGAATTCGACGAGCAGTTCAAGCGGCGCAGACGGCTGCCCTGAATGTGATTTTGATGGAACATGAAAAGAAAACCCACACGGAAAAGGCTGCAAATCAGGGGGAGCAGGGGCTTCCCGGCATATTGAACGGGGGGGAAAAGCACGATGCGCCCGTGGAAAAGGGCGGGGAGCCCGATGAAAAAACCCAAAACGAGGTCGAGCGGGCGTTCCTGGAGCTTTCCGACCGGCTGCTCCGGCTGACCGCCGAGTTTGACAATTACAAGAAGCGCACGGCAAAGGAAAAGGAGGCGCTCTGCCTCCATTCGGAAGCCAGGGTGATGCTCCGGCTGCTTCCCATTTACGAGGAAATCGGGCTTGCTGAAAAGGAAGTCGGCAAGCTGCCGGACGGCGAGGCGAAAAAGGGCACCCTGATGGTGCTTGGAAAGCTCCGGAAGTCCTTCGAAAGCGACGGGCTGCAGCCCATGGCGCTTGAAGGCGAAAAGTACGACCCGTTCAGGCACGAAGTCGCGCTGCGCGAGGAATCCGACGCGCCCGAAGGCGCCATCGTGCGCGCGATAAAGCAGGGGTATCTCTACAAGGGCGCGGTGCTGCAGCACGCGATAGTCTCGGTTTCAGCCGGGAAGAAGGCAGGAGCGGATGCTCCTGCTGAACGCAAAGGCGAGGAAAAGAAAACGGAGGATAAAGATGATTGACGCCGCGCTGAACCAGTCAATCCAAAATATTGGCTTTGTCCTTGGTTTTGCACTTGGGGCGTGGCTTACGTTGAAAATTGCCAATCTTATGGATTATATCTCTGCAATATTTGGTGAGAATATGACTAAAAAATTAAACAAAGATGATTTAATTGAAAAAAGAGAGTATTTCTTTAGTCGGGCTGGCATTTCTTGGGGCATAGTTCTAGGGCTTGTTGGTCTTGGCATTGCCATTATTTCGTATGTTGTTGCATGTAGCAATAATCATTCTCCATACTGTCTCGCGGTAAATGATAGTTGGGCAGTTTTTTCACTATTCCCATTCGGCATTGCTCT
>JBAZBT010000095.1:0-3949 GCA_041671345.1 Candidatus Micrarchaeia archaeon | reverse complement strand
AGGAATATGCCCACGAGGATGGAATTTTTCCTTCCATGCTTGTCTGCAAACACCCCTGTCGGCACTTCGGACGCCACAATGGCTATGGAAAACGCGGCTTCAAGCGTGAAAATCGCGGCATAATTCAACTTTCCCCAGTCCAGGAAAAACGGCACCACGATTGCCCCGAAAAAAGTGAGCCCAAGAAGGAAAGAGGTAAGGTACACTTTTGGTATATTGCCGAGAACTCCCCGTTTGTCAGCCATTTTCCCGCCGTCCCCATTCCTTCGCCAACCTTTTTATACAGAGTCGCGCGAATTCACCTCATGTTCGAGCTCACCGTGCTAGGCACATCATCCGCAATGCCCACCCCCGAGCGCAGCCTTGCATGCATCGCGATGAGGCGCGACGGCGACATCTTCCTTTTCGACTGCGGGGAGGGGAGCCAAAGGCAGATGATGCGCTTCGGCGTGTCCTACATGAAGGTGCGCGCGATTTTCATCTCCCACCTGCACATGGACCATTTCCTCGGCGTGTTCGGGCTTCTTGAGACGCTGCGGCTCAACGGCAGGACGGAAAAGCTCACCATCTACGCCCCGCGCGGGGCTGAAGGGGTGTTCGGCAGGAAGGAATTCCTCGAGATAAAGGAAATCGATGAAAAATGGAGCCAGGACTTTGGGGGCTTCACCGTGTCGTCATTTGCCACCAAGCACGCAGGCACAAGCTTTGGCTTTGTTATTTCGGAAAAGGAGAAAGTGCGCTTCCACGAAGAGAAAGCAAAGGGGCTGGGCCTCGCAGGCCCCATGTTCACGGAAATACAAAAGAAAGGCTCGCTGAAAGTGAACGGCAAGGCAATAAAGCTGAAAGACGTAACCTACTCCCAGCCCGGCAAGAAAATCGTCTACAGCGGCGACTCCGCGCCCTGCGCCACTTTGGCGCGCGCGGCAAAGGGGGCGGACCTTCTCATCCATGAAAGCACGTTCGGCTCGGACAAGGTGGCGGAAGCAAAGGAAACATCGCACTCCACCGCGGAGGACGCTGCGGCTTGCGCGAAAAAGGCAGGCGCGAAAAAGCTCCTGCTCACGCACTTCTCCTGCAGGTATGCAAATACCGCGCAACTTGTCGAGGAGGCGAAGAAGGCATTCCCTGCGGTGGAAGCGGCAAAGGACGGCATGAAGCTGGAAGTATGAACCAGTATTTGGCAAGGAAGTGAAAAAAATGAAGCCAGGCATATTTCTCATTGCATTTGCGCTTGCCATATTATCGGGCTGTATTTCCCAGGAAAAATACGAATATACTGTTTCTGCACACGCGTCAGGCATCTACTATTCATGCTCGTTTTCAGATGATTTTTCCGGCCCGGTGCGGATAGAGATGAAATCCCGCAGTCCTTTTGTCTTCGGGCTGCTTGACAGCAGGAAAATGTCAATCAATCCCATCGAAGGCACCTCTCCCAGGATGGTGCAAATCCAAGGGTACGAAGCATCCGGAGAAGGCGAGGCGGCATATGTGCTTGAAGGGGATGTCTCAAACTCGCAGTATTATAGCCTCGATATACTCAACAATTCCAATGCAGTTAAAATAATATCCAACAGAAGGCTGGTGTGCTAAGGGGGTCATAGGATGTACCGTACTCACTATATTGCTGACGCGAAGAAGCTCATCGGCAGCGAAGTCACTCTCGCAGGCTGGGTGCACGAGGTGCGCGACCTGGGCAAGCTCAAGTTCGTGCAGCTTCGCGACCAGACAGGCATCATCCAGGTGACTGCAAAGCTTGGGCGCGAGCCTGATGCCGCCCTTGCGGCGATGAGCCAGCCCAAGGAGACAGTGGTGCAGGTGAAAGGGAAAGTGGCGGAAAGCAAAATGGCAGGCTCAGGCTGCGAATTCATCCCGTCTGAATTCATCGTGCTCAACGAACTCTCCGCAAAAGTCCCCTTCGAGGTGACTGGCAAGGTGCCTGCGGAGCTTGATGTCAGGCTTGACAACCGCTCAGTGGACATGAGGACGGCAAAGACAGCCGCCATCTTCCGCATCCGCTCGGTTATCGCAAACGCCTTCCGCGAGAAAGCATTGCAGCTTGGCTGCACAGAAATACAAACGCCTTGCATCGTTGAAGCAGCCACGGAAGGCGGGGCGGACCTGTTCAAGGTGCAATATTTCGAGAAGGAAGCCTTCCTTGTGCAGTCGCCCCAGCTTTACAAGCAGCTCTGCGTGATAGGCGGCATGGACCGCGTTTTCATGACCGTGCCGGTTTTCCGCGCGGAAAAGCACAACACGCTCACGCACCTCAACGAAGCGACGCAGATGGATATCGAAGCTGCCTTCATTACCCCTGACGAGGCAATCGGCATGCTGGAAGCCGCCACCATTCACTGCCTGTCGCGCGTGAAGGAGAAGTGCAGCGCGGAGCTTGCCACGCTTGGGCGCGACCTCGCCGTCCCTGCCAGCATTCCCCGCCACACATACACCGAGCTTGTGGAAAAGCTCAACGCAGCAGGCGAGAAATTCGAGTGGGGCTCTGATTTCTCGCGCGAGACCGAGGCAAAGCTTGTTGAGGTTCTGGGCTACGCAACATACTTCATCACAAAGTGGCCCACTGCGATTCGCGCATTCTACTCAATGCCATCCGAGGAAGACCCTAAGATTTGCAATGCGTACGACCTTAACTACGAAGGATTGGAAATCTCGTCGGGCGCACAGCGCGTGCACAAGCCGGACGTTCTCATCAACCAGCTCAAGAGCCGAGGGCTCAACCCCGAGGACTTCTCGTTCTACGTCAACGCCTTCCGCGTGGGCGCGCCGCCGCACTGCGGCTGGTCGATTGGAATGGACAGGCTCACCATGAAGGTGTGCGGCCTGCACAACATACGCGAGGCGGTGCTTTTCCCAAGGGACCGCGTGCGCGTGAAGCCCTGATTGCGCGCGCATCTGCGAAGCAGTGCCCTCCCAGTGGGGCCGCGTGCGAGTGAAAGCCGTAAGAAAAAAGAGCCGTAAAAAAAAGGAAAGAGCGCGCTTAGGCTTTTGCAAGCTGCTTCTGCGCAGTTGTCTTGTGGACTTCCCGCAGCACGCTGCTGCACGCGCGCCTGAATGCCTGGCTATAGAAAGAATCCTGCTTGGTGGCAAACGCGGCAAGGTCCTTCGGCTCGTTGCATATCACGTAAAGCATGCTTTTTTCGTGCGGCCGCAGCTTTCCGTAAAACAGCTCCAGCGCCGGGCGCTGCTCAGGCTTTTTCGGGAATGGCTTGTCCATCAGGCCGCTGTAATCCGATTCCGCGTTGTCCATGTTCCATGCACCTCTTTGGGTGCGGTGTTCAGCTGGCTGCCCGTTTTAAACCTTCCTGCGTTTTCTTCGTCGATGGACGATGCGGTTCGCCAATTTGCATATGGCGCGCGGCTGCGTGAGAGTGAAGCCCTGACGCACTGAACCTAACAAATACCGCGGCGTTTATTAATTCAAGAATTCATGAGCTATACATGGAAAATACCACTTTTATCCTGGCAGCAGCATTCATTTCGCTGACTTTGTTGTTCGGCTGTCTGCAAGCGGCACCAGATGCAGATAAATGCGAATCCCACCATTACAGCGATTGCCCATCGACTTGCAAGAAGATATGCGTTCCAAGCAGTTGCAGCGGAGAGTACTGCACAAGCGATTGTGAAGGGGCAGGTAGCTGCCAGAAAAAATAAAACCAGCAGATGCCGGCGTCATCTATATAAACCTTTCTCCTTATACTAGAGCCTGCGCTTTTTGTTTCCGCCGCTAGGCGGGAACATCTGAACAGTTTTCGATGCGCCCTTGGCGCACACCGAATCTTGTCATCCACTTACAGTGGATGCGCACGGATATGGAAACGCGATCCTTTCGCGTTCGACGCACGCTTCAGGCAACTACAAGGAAAGAGCGATTAGAGTGCTAAACCGCTGATCCAAAGATCAGCCAATGAATGCGGAAAAATAAGGATTAAGTCTT
>JBAZBT010000094.1:0-3969 GCA_041671345.1 Candidatus Micrarchaeia archaeon | reverse complement strand
GGCCACCATCAACGGCTCCATCGCCTGGTTCCGGGGCAACGCATACATGCCGGAGAACTACTCGTGGGCCGCCGACATTTTCATGTCCCGCGTGATGTCCGACTGCACGGACAAGGGCAGCCTCAACCTCGCATGCATCTCGCACCTCATGGAAAACACCGCGTTTGCCATCCACTACCGCTCGGACATCGCCTCAGGAAGCGAGGACCACCTGCAGTCCGTGAAGGAAACAATCGGGCTCGGCTGGGGCGACTGCGAGGACTACTCCCTCATATTCAAGGCGATACTGAATTCCGCCCGGCAGAGGAACGCCAGCCTCGACATCGTGGCATGGCAGCCTGCCGGCTCGGGCGAATTCCGCGTCTACCCCAAGGAAACGCCCGGCGAGACCGGCCCCTACTGGGTGTACTCAAACGCAAAGGGCGCGAGCATGGGCGCGCCATCGCACGCCTATGTCATCTGCTACAGCGTGGACGAGCAAAGCGGGCACTGCACCGTGGCGCTTTCCGATGCTGACGTGCAGGAAAGCTCGCAGGTGCCGCTGCTGCAGGGCGCATATGCGTTCGAGCCGCAATCGGGCCGCTATCTGGGGAGGCTGGGCGAATCGCTGTCAATATGCGCTGGCAGCGGCTGCAAGCAGCAGGGCGGCAAGGTGTGGCTCGTGATTGCCGACGGCGACCTGTACTACTACGGCGCGGGCGGCTGGGAAGGGTACGCGGACTACCTTTCCCGCGTCCAGGGCGCGCGCGCCAGCCTGCCATCCTGATGCCGTTCCGCCGATGGGTGGATATCTTTATTAGCTGCACATGAGTTTTCTGGACACTGCATTTTCGAGGTGCCTTTATGGAAATAGAAAACCCGAGCGTTCTTGACGCGTCCGAGCCGGTTTCGCGCGCGATAAACGAAATTTCCAGGACAGGGCTGCCCGTCATCGTGACAAAGGGCGGCAAGTACGTGGGCATAATAGACGAGCGCGCAATCCGCTCCCACGTTGACCCGTCCAAGGCAAAATGCGAGTCGCTTTCCGAGCGCGCGCCATCCCTTTCCCCTGAAAGCACGGTGATGGACGCCTGCAACGCGTTTTTCGCATGCCGCTTCAAGGCAATCCCCGTCATCAACAAGGGCAAGGTGGAAGGCGCAATCACGCGCCGCACGCTTTTCGCGGAGCTTTTGGGCGAGAAGATGCTCACGAAGAAGCGCGTGTCGGAAGTGATGACCACCCCCGTGCACACGCTTGACATCTCCTCCTCCATCGGGCAGGCGCGCGCCGAAATGAGGCGCAACAGCATACGCAGGGTGGTGGTGACAAAGGACGGCAAGGTTGCAGGGCTTCTCTCCGTGTTCGACCTTGCCACGTCGCTCTCAGGGAAGATGCAGAGCAGCCCGTTCTACCGCGGGGGCGAGAAGACCTCCATGGACGCGCAGCCCATCGCATCCTACGTGAAAAAGCAGGTGGAGACGATAAACGAGTCGGACTCGCTTGCGTCCGCCGTGAAAAAAATGCTCGATGCCCGCGTTGCCGCGCTCATCGTGGTGGACGGGGGCTTCCCGCACGGCATAGTGACTGCGAAGGACATCCTTCATTCCGCGCTTGCCGCGGAAAAGGGCGCCTCGCGCGTCTTCGTCTCGGGCATTCCCCACGACAAGCGCGAGTATGCCTCCGAGGTCGAGGGGGAGGGCGAAAAGCTCCTGGTCCGGCTCGGCAAGAGCCTGACCGTGCGCACGCTTGCCTACCACATAAAGAACGAGGGCTCGGGCTTCTCGGTGCGCGCGCGCCTTGACGCCTCCCACAAGTCCTACAACGCGTCCTCATTCGACTTCCGCATCGAGTCCGCGGTGCGCCAGGTGACAAACGAAATCGAGAAGATGGCGAGCAAGGACAAGCAGACCGGAATGAGCAGGAAAAAGGGCGTCCAGCGCGCTCGCGACGTCGCTGAAGATTAGGGGGAAAGCGCGCCGATGGGCATGCAAAGGCGCGGAGCAAGCATCCAAAAGGTGTGATTATCGCATCTGCCACCTACGCAGCGCTTGACAAGGCATGGCGCTCCACGTGCCGCGTGCTCTTCGGGCGGGAAACGTGCTCCCTAAACGACGCATCTGCGTGGCTAAAAGAGCTGCAGGAGAAGCTCCTCGCCGAAAAATCAGAAATATCCGGCAAGCCAGTCGTCTTTTCCATGCCTGATTACTCGCCAAGCGCCGTGTTCATCTCTTTCGACGAAGCTTCTTTCGGGAAAAAATTCGCTCCGCTTTCGCTCAATGAGATGAAGGACATCGACAGCCTGGTGGGTGCAGTGCAGGAGCGCGCCTTCTATGCCGGAAATGTCGTGCTCGGGCATTCCAGTTTTGTGGAAAATAGCTGCAACGTGCAGGACAGCCACTTCGTGCTCGATTCTTCCGGCGTGGCGGACTCCAAGTACGTTGCCTTTTCCCGCTACGTCCGCAGGAGCGAATACATCTTCGGCCAGCATGGGGCGGACAAGAACAGCTACAACATAAAATGCGTGGGCGCAGAGCTCAAGCGGTGCTTCGAGTGCAACATGGTCGAGGTGCTCTCCGACTGCTACTATTGCGCGAAGGCGCAGAACTGCATCGAATGCATGTTCTGCTTCGGCACCGAGAATGCCTCCCATTGCATCGGCAACACGCGCTTGCCCAAGGACAAGTATTCCGCCTTGAAAAAGAAGCTCCTGTCGGAAATAGCTGAAAAGCTGAAAAAGGACGGCAAGGCATTCTCCGTCCTGGAGCTCCTGGGCAAATGCTCATCTTACCCCCACGACTCTCGCCTCAAATTCAAAAAAGTCCCGGAGGCGCCATTCGACATCAAGCCGATTGAAAAGGCGTTTTCCGGGACTTCCAGGCTCCTGTTCGGCAAGGAACTCTCGGGCTTGGAGAAATACGAGCAATTTTTCCAGCGGCACACCCCTGTGGACTTGGTATCCAAGTCCGCTCTTTCAGGCAACAGGGTGCTTTCCTGCGGCTACCGCGCCCACTTCTTCAAGATACATGATTTGGAACGCAGGTTTGCAACCGACGACGAGCTTCGCGAAATAGGGAAAATCGGCATTGGGGAAGAAGCGGCAAGCCGCCTGTCCATTGATGCCGGCAAGGCAGCTGAAATAATCCATCCAATCTGCTACTACAACCTCGACAAGGTGGCGGGCAATAATGCAAATTTCAAGGACTGCACGGTGCTCGTCAACTCGCAGGACGTCTACAAGAGCTCTGCGCCGACATGGAGCAAAAAGTGCGCCTACGGCTTCTGGCCATCGGTCTGCGAGGCAGTGTTCGGCTCGGTGCTCGCATTCGACTCGACATTCTCCATGAACTGCTACTACTCCAAAAACCTCACGCGCGCATTCGAGTGCGACAGCTGCGAGTCCTGCTCGGACATCTATTTCGCGCACAACTGCGAAAACGTGCGCGACTCCATGTTCTGCTTCAACGCCAAGAACCTCGCGCACGCGATAGGCAACGCGGAGCTTCCGCTTGCGCAATACAAGCAGGTGAAGGGCGCCCTCGTCGCGCAGATGGCCGACGAGCTTGAAAAGAGGCACGACTTGCGCTGGGACATATTCAACATTGGCGCTGCGCATAAGAAGTAATAAATACTCCCAGCCCGAATGCACTGCTGGTGCATAAATGTCAATTCTCGAAACCTCGCTGTGCGGCATTAAGCTAAAAAATCCCCTCATCCTGGCCTCGGGCATACGCGGAAACTCCTCAGGGCTTCTCGTGCGCGCGGCAAAGGAGGGCGCGGGCGCCGCAACTTCCAAATCATGCTCGCTCCTTGCGCGCGAGGGGCATGCCAACCCCACCATGATTGACACGCAAGGCGTGTTCATGAACGCCATCGGGCTTTCCAACCCTGGCGTGGACGAGGAAATCTACGAAATACGCGAGGCAGTTGCAAAAGCAGGCATCCCGATAATCTCTAGCATCTACGCCGGGGATGTTCGCGATTTTGCAAGC
>JBAZBT010000093.1:0-4027 GCA_041671345.1 Candidatus Micrarchaeia archaeon | reverse complement strand
AAAACTCTTTTTAATATTATGCGGGGCAACTGGCGCAAGGTGATGAATTAAAATTTGCGTTTGCGATACTGGCAGCCTTCGCGCTGCTGCTTGCAGGGTGCGCATCGCCGCAGCCTGCGCCCGGGAACAATGCAACTGCCTGCACGGCGGAGGCAAAAGTGTGCCCTGACGGCTCGACGGTCGGAAGGATAGGCCCCAACTGCGAGTTTGCAGCCTGCCCAACGACGCCAGGCGCCAGCCCGCCTCCGGCGCCGCCTGCGCCAGGGAACAATGCAACGCCCCCCGTGCCGCCAGGCTCGCTTGCGCCATGCATGGCAGGGCAGGCCATGATGCAGGGCGGATGCCGGCCCGCGATAAGCGCGGCGCAGCTTGCAACGCACAACACGGAGGCGGACTGCTGGGTGGGCTATGACGGGAAAGTCTATGACATCAGCCAGTTCATCCCCAACCACAAGAACTACAGGATGCTCATCGTGCCGCTGTGCGGCTCGTCCGACCAGTTCAAGGCGAAGTTCGAGGGCAAGCACGGGCTTTCCAAGGTCAGTTTCCTGGAATCCCAGCCCCTCATGGGCGCCTTGGGGCAATAAAGCCCGCCCTATTGCTTTTTTTATTTTTCCCCCCTTTTCCCTTCCATGGAAACTGATACTCCGAAGGGGGAATGGGTGCACCCGGGGCAGCGGCAGTGGAGCGAGGGCCGCGCCAGGCCGGGCTTCAGCTATTGGTTTTTGCCCCTTGAGATACTCGGCCTGATGGGGCCGCTCATCGGGGCGGCAATCAGCCTATTCACCACAATACTCGCGCTGTGGGCAGTGAAATTTGCCAATGCCGCCCTCCAAAGCGAGTTCCTCTCGCTCATGATTGGCGCGGTGGACAGGAACATCGCGTGGTTTTTCATAGCGCCGCTCACCATAGGCTATTGCCAGCACCTGGCAAAGCGGTTTTATGCGGGCTATCTTGTCTGCATGCCCATAGGCAATGCCGCCGCCTTCACGTTTTCAGCGTGGGTGATAGCGTGGGTATTGAGGACGATAGGCGCGCTTGCGGATGTCGCGTTCCTTTTCCGGATAGGCTCGGGCGTGCGGGAGAATCTTGCCCTTGTCTTCGCGCTTGTGCTGCTGCTAGGGTATGTTTCCGTTGCGCGCGCGCACCTGGCGCGCTCGCGCTAGAACAGGAAGACTTCGTCTATTTTTGACTGAAGCGCGGATGCCACGTCGTGCGCGAGCCGCAGCGAGGGGTTGTACCTGCCCTGCTCGAGGAAAACGATGGTTTCGCGGCGCACGCCGACCTTTTTCGCCAAATCCTCCTGCGTCATGCCCCATCGCGCGCGGAGCTCCTTTATGCGGGTTTTCATCAGCAATCCCCCCTGGAAAGCAGGTAGCGCTTGATGAACAGCTGCGACAGGAGCATGGTGAAAAGCACCACCCCGCCGAACTGTATCGCGGTGAGCTTGAGGTAATCGCTGTAGTCGAACCAGAACAGGATGGCGATCATGACATAGGACACCCACCAGGAGTATGCCATTGCGCGGTTGTGCACGGCGATTGTCCGCTCGTCGTTGAGGATGGCGCCGGATTTCCTGCGGTAGAAGGCAAGGGCGATTATGGCCGCCCCCACAAGCCCGGCTATGGCCAGCCCGGGAAGGGAAGGCCCGTCCAGGCTATTGAGCGCCACAACCACCACGGCGGCAATCATGATTGACGCCAGGATGAACGGCAGCTGCCTCCAGAACTTGTCCTTCACCAGGAATGACACTGCAAAGAGGCCCGCGATGGCAAGCGCGAATGAAAGGCGTGCATCAATCATGGCGGAGAGCAATACCAGCATTGCCGCTGCCACTGCGAGGAGCTGCGGTTTCCCATTCTCTTTTTGTTTCATTTTTCTCACCTTTTGTTAGCCAAACATCACATTTTGTTAGAAATATATAACATAAGCCTTTAAAGCCTATGCTTGGCACCCCGAAGAGCAAAAAAACTAGTAAGGGTTCCCAGCGTCCTTTTGGAACTCCGCCTGCATGTCCTGCCAGGTGCCCCCCGTCGATGCGGCGTCGCGGCTCTTCCTGCAGCGCGCGGCATCCTCCTTTTTCCCGAGCTTTTCGAAAAGCGCTGCCGCGCGCGAGTAGTCGCTGCCGCGCTCGAAGGCGGCTGCGGCTTCCGCGTCCATTGACAGCGAGAGATAGATCTCGGCGGCTTTCACGAAAAGCATTTTCCCCTCGAGGCGGCGTGCGCGCGCGAGGAGCGCCTGTTTTTCTTCTTCATCCATGGAATCCCCGCTAGATTTTCCCAACAAGGTCCATGCCGGGCTTCAGGGTCTTTGCGCCGGGCTTCCAGTTCATGGGGCAGACCTCGCCGTTGTGCGCCTTCACGTACTGCGCGGCCTGGAGCTTGCGGATTATCTCGTCCACGCTCCTGCCGATGGAATTGTCGTGGAACTCGTATGCCTTCACGATGCCGTCAGGGTCGATGAAGAACGTGGCGCGAAGCGAAAGCCCGTCTTGGGGGATGAGCGTGCCGTATGATGCGCACACGCGGCGCGCGGGGTCGGCAAGCATTGGGAACCTTATCTCCTTGATTGTCGGCGACTGGTCGTGCCACGCGGCGTGCACGAACGCGGTGTCCACGCTCACCGAGACTATCTCTGCGCCAAGCGCGCGTATCTCGTCATGATGCGCGGCAAGCTGCCCAAGCTCGGTGGGGCAGACGAATGTGAAGTCCGCAGGGTAGAAGAAGAGCACCACCCACTTTCCCTTGTAATCCCGAAGCGAGACTTTCTTCATGTCCCCGTCCATGTACGCGTCCTCGGTAAAATCAGGCGCGCGCTCGTTTATTGCAACCATCCTATCACCTTCCTGATAGTCTTGGAGGCTGGGAGGTTTAAATCGGTTGCCCATGCAGGCAAGCGTAAGGAAACGGCAGCTCAGAACAGGAACATTTGGATGCCGCTGCCTTGCTTTCGCCTTGCGTCCTCCGCCTTGGACGTTTGCCAGTAGCGCTCCTCGTCGGATGTGCCCTTGGCGACAAGCACTATTATTTCGCAGGCGCCAGAATTCCAGGCGGCCTCCACGGCGTGGTTTGTGGGATTGTAGAGGATGACTGACTCGAAGCCCGCCATGCTGTCCTTTTTGGGATGGTTGGTGGCGGATATGCCGGGGAATTTGCTGCAAAGCGCGTCCTTTTGCTCGTGGGTTTCGCAGACCACGAGGCAGCGCCTGCCAATCCGTTCGGAGAGCAGCACCCCCAGCCGTTCCATTTTCGGATTCTCGCCGTCCTTGGAAACGAATGATAGCATGGGCTGGAGAATCTCGCGCATCTGCCGGCTGCGCAGCGTGCGGGAGGAGCCGGCGTATGCCGCCGCTGCGGAAAGGCTGCACGTCTGGATCATGTCACGGAGGTGGACGATGCTGATTGCCGCCGAAAGCTCTGCCTGCATGCCGTTCCTGACGCTGCGCTCCGCGACTATGTAGTCGCCTTCCCTGCGGAGGATGAAGCGGCTGCCATGCACGGATATCTCGAGGGACTGTGATTTCGTTTGCGAGAAGAAGCGCCGCACGTCGTTGACATGGAACCATTCGAGAAAGATACTCCGCTTGTAGAACTCCGCGCACACCACGTCAAATCCCATGCCAGGGATCGCCCTTGCCCTGAAAAATTCGGGGTTGCGCACCAGGGGGCTTTCCGCGATTCTTTTGGCAGCCAGAAGCTCGGGGACCGTGAGGCGGGGCGGGATGCTGCGCCCGATCCTGCCATAAGCCGGCAGCACCCGGCGCTGGGCCATCTCATCAAGCGCCTTGCCGACGGCATGGAAGGAGACGGGCAGGTCGATTTTCAGCTCGGTGCGGGGCACTTCCTTCCCTGCGCAGAGTGGCCCGCGCTGGCCATCGGCAACGCGAGCTTGAAAAAACGGCTTGTAAACCCCCATAAAGAGCCTCGTAGTTATTATATATGTATTTTTACGGAAGATATTTATAATGCTTGCTGCAAGATGAAGAAAAAGAGTAGCCCCTGGCACCGTCAAACGCCAAAGCGTTTGG
>JBAZBT010000092.1:2139-4074 GCA_041671345.1 Candidatus Micrarchaeia archaeon | reverse complement strand
ACTTCGGCATTGCGGCGTTCGGCGTGACGTTTGCGTTCGTGGTCGGGCTCCTGTCCGGCTATTTCCCCGCCCAGCGCGCGGCAAAGCTCTCGCCTGTGGAGGCCTTCAGGTACGACAAGTAGGCGCACTACCATTCCAGGCGTTTCTTGATGAACTCCACACTGCTGATTTCGTCCACTGCCACTTTGGCAAATGGGATGGTTTCGTCAACTTCCATCCTGAAGCGCCCGGTTATCTTGAGGTTGCCATAGCCCCGGAATTCACCCGGAAGCAGGTTTTCGAAATGGCGGTTCATCGCCCATTCGTGAACACAATTTGACTCCTTATCCATGGCAATGCAGAGGCCCAGGATGCCCCTCCTTTCAAAATAGCCGCGCACGTGGCCCCGGAATGTGTGTGAGTGCATGATGTTGAATGACCAGATTCCGCCGAAGAAATAGTCGCCATCGGTTATCCCCTGGGTTATTGACTTGATGTGCTGCGCCTGGTCATCGTAGGCAAGCATTGCATTGGGGTCGGATATGCCCTTCAAAACAAACAGCTTGGATGGCGAATAATATAGCGTGGAAAATTCCCTGCTGCCCCTGCCTGCAACGTCAAAGCCGGCGCATATCACCCGGGGGTCGTCAATGGCACTTGCATAAAGCCCGCCAAGCATGCGCTTGTCGCCAGACACGGTCCCTTCCACGCTTGGGTAATCGAGGATTTTCGAGGCCTCGTTTTCCAGGTACGCCATGTCATCTGTCAGCAGCCCCGAGAGCTTGCCTTTCACTTCCGCAACCTGCAGCAGGATGTGCTGCCATGCGTTGTTTATGAAAAGCGTGGCGCCCTCGAAATAAAGCGGCTCGCCGCCGAGCCGCAGGAGCGCGGGAAAAAGGGTTTGGAACGCATCATCAACGCGATTGGGCAACGACCACCCTGCCCAATCGGCACCCTGGGAATAAAATACTCCGTTGGGGGCTGTTTTTACGGCAGGCGCGGATTCGCCGCCCGAATCAAGCAGCGCGTATGGATCTTGCGTCGGATTCTGGGAAACTGCCCTAAGCTCCCGCCTCATGCTTGCGGGGTTGAACGCACAGTATTGCACGCCCCCGCCGCCCACCGCGCCTTTTGGGTGCCCCAGCGTCCACTCCAGCACCGCGTTGCCCCTTGCAGTTGCCTCGCGCGTGTACGCAATCCAGCCGAAGATGGGCGCATACTCTTTGATGCCGCCCTCGTCGCGCAAAAGCTGCGCTGCAAAAGGGTTGAGCACCACGCCCTGCGCGCCTTTCGATGCGTCCTGCACCGCTTCCATTGTTTCTATGATTTTCGAGGTGCTTTCCCCTGAGCGCAAAACCTTGCTCTCGTTTTCGCCTGTGCCCATTGCGGTGCCATTGTCACGGATGAAAATGTAAGGGGCGAAGGGGCTTTTCTGCCCTGAAAGCGCGCGCAGGCGCGGGATGTCGGCAAAATGGCGAATCTCCTTTTCATGCGCGCCGAAAGGGGGAAGGAAAATCCTGGTTGGGACTACGGAAACGTTGTACTTTGGAAGGGTGCACCTCGCCTTGTAATCGAGAAGCATCTGCCCTTTTGTCCCCTGTCCGCACGCCATGGAGGATATCTGCTTGGATATTATTTTAAATACATCTTTTTTTCCTAATCGCGACATTCATCGGAGGCGCGCGTCGAATTTTTAAATCAATTCTTTCTAATCCACAGAGTCAAGCTGCAGGGATAGCCAAGCTTGGTCAAAGGCGCAGGACTCAGATGGCCCCTTTCTTTCTCCAGAGAAAGAAAGGCCCCAGGGTTCAAAGAAAGAGCAGCATCCCCTGGAAAATTGAGAAATCCTGTCGGTTAGCCGTTCGTGGGTTCAAATCCCCCTCCCTGCATTCACTTCGTTCATGCCGGTCGGGTTTTGGCGCTGCGCGCCAAAATCTGCGGCAGAACTTCGGTTCT
>JBAZBT010000092.1:0-2129 GCA_041671345.1 Candidatus Micrarchaeia archaeon | reverse complement strand
GTTAGCCGTTCGTGGGTTCAAATCCCCCTCCCTGCATTTCACTGCGGTTCAATGCAGTGAGGGTTTTGCGCTGAGGCGCAAAATCTGTCGCGCACTTCGTGCGCTCCATCCCCCTCCCTGCATTTTCCGCAGAAAATGGGGGTGCAGTCGAATCGCAATTCGAGTCGCACCCTGCATTTTTTCTATTTTTTGTTTTCATCAGGGAACCCCGCACAGGGAGTGCCGACGGCTTCGCTGGGGGCACAGGGGAAAAACAGAAAAAGGGCCCAGGCAGGGCTGGGGGAAGTGGATGGAAGAAAAAAAGACATCCAACAACAACGCGTGCGTAAAATTAAATCTTCTTTACGCCTTTTGCGCGCAGCCCGCGGTCGCTCTGCTCAACCTCATATTCGACCGCAGCACCGACTGCGAGAGGGGCTCCGCCCTCGATTGCAGTGAGGTGCACGTACACATCCTTGCCGTCGTCGCCGGTTATGAAACCAAAACCGCGCTCGGCATTGAACATTTTCACTTTTCCTTTCATTAGATCACCATCTTTCATTCTAATTTTGAAGCAATAGCTTATATAATAACCTACGCCACGGGCAAGGGAGGGGCAAACCCATGGCAAACCGGCAGCGCGCCGCCACGCCGGTTTCAGCGCAAAGCTTCGCTTTGCGTCTGAGTTGCCAAGTTTGCAAAACTTGGCAAATTGTCGAGCGGTTCGCCGCTCGACAACTGCATTTTACGCATGTAAAATGCACATGGCAGATAGCGGTCGAGCCTGCGAGACCGCTATAATATAAATGTTGGAGGGGGGATTTAGCCTCGATTCGCATGGCGGTATCCGAATGCCCGGAATGCACGTTCCACATCCAGCTAGAGGAGGGCATGGAGGCGGGGCAGGTGATAAGCTGCCCGGACTGCGGCGCGAAGATAAAGCTCGTCAAGGATTTCCCGCCGGTGTTCGAGCTGGCGGGCGGGAAGCGGGAAGAATAGGTGCGGCGATGGCGGACACGGGAAAAATTGCACTATCAGCGCTTGTTTTCATTGCCCTGGCGCTCCAGCTCGGCTCTTGCAGCTGGAACCAGTCGCTCGCAATCAGCGTGGCAGACCAGGCCGGCATGCCGGTGGCAGGCGCCAATATCGTGATTGCCTACCAGCAGGCAAACGGCATAACCGGGGGCGACGGGCTGGCGGAAGGGACGGCGGACGAGAACGGGACTTTCATGGCGGCAATCGGCAACACCGTGCCGGAAGGGATGGAGGACACGCGGATAGATATCACGGCAAGCGCATACGGGTGGGAAGGCGAAACGAAGGCCGTGCAGGCGGGGCACAGCAACGCGACGATGGCGGTGCGGTTTGTGGCGCCATTCACGCTGGGGAAGATGTCCGTGATAGTGCTCCAGTCGAATGGAAAGCCCGCCGGCGGCGCTTCGGTCTACATAACAGGGAGCAATGTGAAAAGGACGGCCGACGCGTCAGGGAAGGCGCTGCTTTACCTGCCGGAGGGCGCGGAGGCAACGGGCTTTGCATCCTACGGGAATGAGGGCGACTATTTTTCCACGTCAGGCGCGATAGCCGCGGAGGGCGGGGGCAAGGAGCTTATCGTGAAGTTCCCGAAGATGGGGGCGGCAGCTGCGGCGCCAGGCAGCACCATGCTCACCGTGAAGTTCATGCTGCAGAACGGCACGCCGCTTTCGGGGGAAAAGGTGGTTTTCTCGCATGGCGGCGCGGATGTCTCGGCATACACCGATGCCGGCGGGGCGGTGTCGATAGACGTGGGCGCGAATGGCACGGTGCTTGCCAGCGTGAGGAAGAACGACTATGACTATTCATTCGCATTCAATGTCACTGCGGACGGGAGACTGAAAAGCGAGACCGCGGTCCTGGCCCCGCTTTTGAAGATTGACTATTTCGAGTCGAGGTCGGATGGCGCAGGCTGCTACCGGCTGTCCGCAAAGGCAAGCGACCCGAGGCTCAACAAGCCGATTTCGCTCAGGATGATGCAGGTGAGAAGCGACAACACCACGGCGGGCGAGATACGCACGGAGCTCGGCGAGGACGGCATGCGCGCCGGAAGGGTTTGCGCCGGGGATGGGATGTCCGTGAAGGCGGTTGCGTCAAATGCGTATGAGACCGTGGAA
>JBAZBT010000091.1:0-4090 GCA_041671345.1 Candidatus Micrarchaeia archaeon | reverse complement strand
TTCTCGATAAAATGCGGGAATATGTTCAAAGACCTATTTTACCCAAGGCAGGCGGTGCTCGTAGTTGCATCCTCAAGCGAGAAAGCGAATGTCACGGCAGTGGAGTGGATTACGCCCATAGGCGAAAAGCCCGCGCTCCTGGCCCTGTCGCTCCACAACACCTCGCTCACGCTCGACCTGCTTTCAACCTCGATGGAATTCGTGGTGGCGATACCGACGGAAAAGCTGCGCGACGCCGTGCTGCTTTGCGGCGCCACCTCGGGCAAGTTCATAGACAAGTTTTCCGAGGCTGCCCTTACCCAGGTAAAGGCAAGGAGGGTGGCCGCCCCCCACATCATGGAGGCTGCGGCGAACATAGAGTGCAGGGTGCTCAACTACACCAGCGCAGGGGACCACACGCTGGTGGTCGGCGAAGTGGTGGAAGTCACGCTGTCAAAGGAGAGCAAGGATTTTTCGCCGCTCATGTTCGGGGTTGCGGAAAGGATGAGGGGGCAGGAAAAGCCATCCGAGAAAGCGCAGGAAAAGGCTGAAAAAACCGAAAAGGCGGAAAAGCCCCCTGAGAAAGCATAATTGGCAGGGCATCTTCTTGCAGGCCAAGCCGGGCAGGGATGGTGCCGGAATGCCGCCTTGGCTAATTGGAGCCGCATTCGAAATAGTCATAGCTCCGGCTGTATTCGTCGTACGGGCCGTTCACGCAGCACGGAATCATGGTGCAGCCGGTCGCAGTGTAGTTGCCAAAATCCACATAGCCGTCCTTTGGCTTTGGCACGCTGCAGCCGCCCCCGAAGTACTCGACCCAGTGCACCCTGTAAAACTCGCTCTTGCGGTCGGGGCAGAACCAGGCCAGGTGCTCGGGGTAATACGAGGTGTATTTGCGGATGTACGTGAATGAATGGGGGCTGGAGGAGGCGTTTGCCGTTGCGTTTGCGCCGGCAGATGTGTTCGCCTTGGGCGGTGCCGTGGTGGCGTTGGCATTCACAGTGGCATTCGCCTTGGGCGGTGCCGTGGTGGCATTCGCCTTGGGCGGCGTGGCAGTCGTGTTCGCCTTCACAGTGGCATTCGCCTTGGGCGGCGTCGCGGTGGCGTTGGCATTCACGGTGGCGTTGGCGTTTGCAGGGAAGATGGTGCCTTCGAACATGCTTCCGCCGCATTCCGCGCCGGAGTAGTCGCTGCCGGCAAATTTTCCGGCATTCCACCTGACAAGCATTGCAGAGAGCTCGGAGATGCCGTACTTGCACGACCCGCTCAGGCCCACGGCCGCCTTTGCCTGCGCTGCGGAGTCAGCCTCCTTCCTCTTTATTTCGTCTATCGAAGCCCCGCCTGCAAGCGCGGCTGCGACCGCGGCATCGCTGAACTTCGCGGACGAGTCCCGTGTGAGCAGGTAAAGGGAGCACTTGCCTGCGCCTGATGCGTTTTGTATTTCCATGTATGTGGAGCCAGACACTATCAGCCCTGACAGGTCCGAGGACGTGTTGTGGATTATTTTTGCCCGCGTGCAGGTGCCTGACGCCCGGATGAAGCAGTCCATGCCAGTGCCGCAGTCGATGGGGCCATATGCCGCCGGGACGGGATTGGCAGGGGTGGCGTTTTGGGCAGGAGGCGCAACCGGTGGGCCCGGGACGGCGGGCACGCTTGCGGCAGGCATCATCACGAAAACGTAATACGCCCCGGCTAGCGCAAGAATCAGCGCGAACACTATGATTGGAAGGAACTTCACCATCCCGCCAGCGATTTTTTGCTGGGGGGAAGCGGGCTGCGGCTGCGCTTGGGAAAACTGGGGGGATGGCTGCGCAGGCGGCGGGGGCTGGGGCTGCTGGGCCGCGCCCGGGGGCGCGGTGCTTGATGCGCCTTGCTGCGCTGCAGTGCCTGCGAAAGTGGCGAGCGTGGACTGCCCCTGAACGGTTGGCAGCGGGGAGGAGGCCGGCACCTGGAGGGTGGATTGCGACGGGATGCGCGGGGGGGAAACTGGCTGCCTTGCTGCTTGCGGCACTGCAGGCGCCTGCGCCTGGGCTGCGGGCTGCTGGGCTTGGGCTTGCACGGCAGGCTGGGCCGGCACTGGCGAGGCAGCCGCTTCGGCCTGCTGCTTTTTCCCAAACAAGGACGACAAGAATGATTTTTTCCGGGCTGGAAGCTGGATGGGGCTCGCTGCGGGAAGGGGCGACTGCGGGGAGGGCTGGGGGGTGGGGATGACCGGGAGGGATGGGGCTTGCAAAGGCAGGGGGGAGCCTGCCTGCCCCTGCTGCGCATCGGCCGGCTGGGGCGCGGATTGCACTGCCCCGGCTGGGGCTGATGATGATTGCGAAGAAGCGGATGGCGGCTGCTGCGGCGCTGCTGGCTGCGCTTCCTGGGCCGCCTGGGCCGGCGCAGGCCGGGCGGCGGCTGGCGTTGCCCACGGGGGCGAGGTTGGCTGCGGCTGCATAGTGGCGGCTGCCTGCTGTGCCATCTTGGCGGATTGCGCGGCAGTGGGCGCAGTCATCTTGTGCGACTTTATTTCGGAAAAGGCCTCGGATATTGATTCCTGCTTCCAGCCGACAGACAGGAGCTGCTGGGCTATCTGGTCGTCGTTGCGCTTGTTCGCCCGCGCCTTGAGAATGAAC
The DNA here is from genome assembly GCA_041671345.1 of Candidatus Micrarchaeia archaeon. Taxonomy (GTDB): domain Archaea; phylum Micrarchaeota; class Micrarchaeia; order Anstonellales; family Anstonellaceae; genus UBA10161. The sequence continues at coordinate 1,493 of JBAZBT010000091.1, read as the reverse complement.
GCAATCAGTTTTTCGCTGACCATTTAACCACAGGGCAAATACGCAATCCCAACTTATAAATTTGCCTGAGGAAAGAAAAAACATGCGCCCGCTCATCGTGATTGCCTCTGAAAACCCTGCGAGCATGAACGTAAAGAAAGCGCTTCTTTCGCTGGTTCCGCAGCTCAAGCCGCAGGCGCAGGGGGAAAGCTCCTGGTCCTCGCCGGCATTTGACATGGCGGAGTATCCGGGCAGGATAATCGACATCGTCCCGCCGCGCGATGCCGAATGCTACATCTTTGCAAGCACGCACAAAAGCGAAAGCGGCAAGCCCTGCTTCACCGCGCACACGCCGGGCAACTGGGGCGAGGCGGGCATGGGAGGCAGCCCGCGCACGCTGAACTTTGCCTCGGCTTCGCGCCTGTCGGCCGCTGTGCTGAAAATGAAGGAGCTTTCGGATGCTTCAACGCTGGAATGGGAGGTCGCGGTGGAAGTCGACCACCATGGCCCCACGCTTTCCAAGCCCGCCCTATTCGTGGAAATCGGGAGCTCGGAGAAGGAATGGGGCATGCCGGAGGCAGGGGCGGTTTGCGCGCAGGGGATAATTGCCGCTGCCAATGCCGCGCCCATTGCCGAAGCGTGCGCGGGATTTGGCGGCACGCACTACTGCCCGAAGTTCACAGGCAGCGTGCTTGCTGGCTTGCCGCTTGCGCACATAATATCCGGCTACGCCCTCGAGCGCGATGGCGCAAGCGAGGGGATGGTGCGCCAGGCGATTGAGAGAAGCGACTGCAAAGTGACGCGCGCGCTCCTGGACTGGAAGGGGATAAAGGGCGGGAGGAGGCAGGAGCTTGTGGCGTGCCTGGATGCGCTTGGCGTGAAATGGGAGAAGGCCTAGCAGCAGAGAAGGGCGCCCGGCCGGGGGCGTGAATGGCAGGGGCGGCAGCGCCGCCTACCGGAATGCCGCTTCCGCTCGGATTTTAAACCCTGGAAGGCATAAACGGCGGCATGGCGGATTTGCTCTTCTGCTCCCACTACCCTTTTTCCTCTGCCGCCAAGGCATACGTGAGCGAGCAAGGCATGGAGATAGTTTCCTCCTACATCGGGAAGGCGGAGGAGCGCGTGCGCGAGGCGATTGTGTCCGGAAAGATAAGGAAGGTGCCTGCGATGTCCGAGGCGCAGGAGGAGGAGCTGGCGCTTTACGCCATTGCGCGCATGATAGTCTCGTGCGCGAACAACAGGTACCTCATCAACAGGTATGCGGTCGCAGAGGCGAAGAAAACGAGCGACTACCTGTCATCCGACGCGTCCGCGCACGCGGAATACGTCGATGCGGTTGCCGCGGAATTCGGGATAAGGTTCGAAAAATCAGGCGCGCATTTCCTCGTGCCGCTCGGGAAGTACCTTGCCTACACCCCCCGCTCCACCGATTACAAGCTGGCGAACCGGGAAGTCGCATTGGGAAAAGTGAAAGTGAGCAGCCATGAGCGGGCGAGGATGCTTGAGGAGGCGAG
>JBAZBT010000090.1:0-4102 GCA_041671345.1 Candidatus Micrarchaeia archaeon | reverse complement strand
CGATGAGGAATTTCACGCGCGGGTCGCGCACCTTTTTCGCCGCGCGCAGCAGGAAGTCGTAGTTCTTCTCCTTCACCACCCTGCCCACGGAAAGCACGAGCTTGGTGCCCATGCCTATGCCGAGCTCGCGGCGCACCGCAGCGCCGCCCGCAGGGTCCGGCTTGAAGCGGCCGGTGTCCACAGGCGAGGGCAGCACCTCGGTCTCTATCCCATGGCGCGCAAGGCGCGCTTTCGTGTGCTTGGAGGGGGAGGTGACCAGGTCGTAGTGGGAATAGAGCCACTTCAGGTATGACCAGGCAATGTCCTTGCCGAATGCCTGCACATGCCTGTTTCGGGAAATGTAATGCACGCCGTCGGGTATCATGGTCTCCATCGACGCCATGCAGGGAAGGCGGGAGCGCCGTGCAAAGCTGTAGCCCGCCACGCCCATGGACATCAGCGCCTTGGAGTGCACAAGCTGTATCTTGTGCTTCTGCGCGGTAGCAGCGGATATCGAGTATGGGAACAATACCGCGCGGTATTCAGGGTAGGGGGGGAATTTCACACCGGAAAAGCGCAGCACCTCGTCGCCTGGCGCGTCAATGTAGCCCGGCGCGTCAGGCGCGAATATCACCCAGCGGTGCCCCGCCGCCTCGAGCCCGCGCCGGTATGCCAGTATGGAGGAAACCACGCCGTCAGTGTTCGGCAGGTAGCTGTCCGTGAAGAGCGCGGCTTTCATAAGCGATATAAACACGTCTGCCTCTTAAAAACCGTTGCCTTTCAGGGAAGCGCGCGCGGGCTACGGACACAAACATACATTTTTAAACACTCTGTGCATATCAGAGGACAGGTGATATCCATGACGACACTAATAGTTCCGAAGAAACCGGCAACGGCGGATTACTTCAGTTTCCGCAGCCAGTCCTTAACTGCGCAGGATTACTTCAAGTTCCGCACGACGTTCGTGGGCGGAGTTCGCTTCCAGGGCATGGGCGGAAAAACAAAGAGGCTCCTGAGGCTGCACACCGCCGTGACGCGCGAGGAAGCCGCCGCGGCCAAGGCCCTTAAGGATGCCATCGACAGCGGGGGCTCCCGCGGGTTTTTCAGCCTCAAGCGCGCGCTTTGCGAGAAATTGATGGGGGAAACGAACCCTGAAGTGCGCGCAGTGGGCAAGCTCGTGCTTGACAATGCGGAAACCGCAGTGCTGGGCGGCAGCAGCGGCTTCGGGAAGGAACTGCTCATTGGCGCGGCAAGGCTCGGCATAGGCGGCATGAAGAAGTAAATGGTGGTATGTACGCAGCAGTTTGGAAACAGCAAATTTCACCAGGGAAAGGACGGGGTTTACCTCAGGGCCAGTGCCGGCGCATTTTCGGCAATCTCGCTTTGGAACGAAAGGAACGGGAAGGAGACAATGCCCGGCAAAATCGCCCCGGCTGCGTATGAAACGGCATTCGAGCGCCTGGACGGGGCGCCTGCAAAGCCGGCCTGCAAATGCCAGCCCAACCTCACTTTGCCAGACTGGCACCAGGAAGCGGCCGCCAAGCTGAGCCGCGGCGGGCAGACCAGGTTCATCACGGACGGGAAGCTGGACGCGCTGGCAGGGGCGGATGCGCTGAAGGCCTACGGATGGGAAAGCCACATTGCAAAATACAAGGTGCTGGCGTTCCGCGTGGCATCCAGCATGCAGATTGTCAATGGGGACGAAGGGTTTTGGAAAGGGCTGATAGGCAGGCTGAAGGAGGAAGGCTCGCTCGCGGAACAGATACTCCTTGAGGGCCACCCGGGCAAGAATGAGGCGATGGTCGCGCTTTTCGCGTATGACGTGGGAAAGCTCATAGGCATCAACGTGCAGCTGGCGTTTTGCGGCGATAGCGTGTATGCCGGGAAGGGGAATTTCCTGCTCAAGGGCAGGACGGTTGCGATAGTGGGCAGGGCCAATATGGAAAAACTGCAGTTCGCCGGCGATTTTTCAGAGGTCAGGTATGAGATTTACACGGCCGCGGGCCTAAGGGCGGTCGAAACCGGGGACATCCCGCTTGCGCTTTCGTGCCTCCTGGAGGCAATCGAAGCAAGGCCGTGCGAGCCGGACGCGTACATCACTGCCGGGAACCTGCTTTCCAACACGGGCAGGCAAAGCGAAGCCGTGCCTTACATGAAAAAGGCGGTGGACGTGTCGAGGGACAATGGCGAGAGGAGCAGCAACTATGTCGAGCTTGCATACGTCCGCGCAGGGAGCAGAGACCCCAAGGACGTCGCACTTGCGATAGGGGACTGCACCGAGGCCATAAGGCTGAACCCCGAGAATGCCTCGGCCTACGGGATACGCGGCGACCTCTTTTTCACGGCAGGGGAGCACGACAGGGGCAATGCGGACTATGAGCAGTTCAGGAAGATGACGGGCTGCGCGTGGAAAAGGAACCCTTAAAAGCCCTTCGCTTTATACAAAGCCTTGTCAACGGTCATAGGAGAGGGGAAACACCCGAACCCATTCCGAACTCGGAAGTTAAGCCCTCTTACGATGTTGCCTGTACTGCGCTATGCGCGGGAACGCGCATTGCTGTTGACACAACAAACAAACCTTAGCGGAAGCGGGTTTGTTTAGCAATCGAGCAGCGCTCGATTCCAATCTACAAACCCAGGGCGGAAGCGCTGCAGGCAGGAATCCATCGGAGGCGGAAATTCCGTTCGCCAACTACAATGAAAAATTCCTGCAGGAATTTTTCAGCAGTGGAATGAAATTCCACTACAATTATAAATTTGACAATCGATTTTCCCGCCATGAACATTGTCGACATCGTGACCGCTGGCGCAGGAAAGCTCAAGCCCAAGGACGAGGTCTGGAAATACAAGAAATACCTCTGCAGGGCAAAGATATTGGACTTGACGGCGGGCGGCAAGATAGTTGTCCTGAACGAGGCGGAGGCGCACGAGAACGACCTGTACGCGTCCCACCGCGTGGTGCTTTCCAGCGGCAACAAGCAGGAGGTCGCAATCATCGACCTGTCCCACGACCTCGTGCAGCGCGGGGAGATAATGCTTTTTTCCGAGGTCCTGTCCGATTTCGACGCCAAGGAGGGCGACCAGATAGAGATAATGCACATGCAGCGCCCGGCGTCCATAGAGTACATAAAGAAGAAGATGGACGGCGGGGAGCTGGTCGAAAAGGAAATGGGCATCGTGATGACCGAGCTCATGCAGAACCGCCTCTCCGAGGCTGAGCTTTCATCCTTCATAACCTCAATGTACATCCGCGGCCTGTCGCCGGACGAGGTGGTGGGGCTCACCAACAGCGTGGTGGCGTCGGGCCAGACGCTGCAGCTTGGCCGCTCGCCCATCTGCGACAAGCACTGCGTGGGAGGCGTGGCTGGCAACAGGACGACGATGGTGGTGGTCCCGATAATCGCCGCTGCCGGGCTTTACATCCCGAAAACGTCAAGCCGCTCCATCACCTCCGCGGCAGGCACCGCGGACACCATGGAAACGCTGTGCTCGGTCTCGCTGCCCATCGACGAGATGCGCGAGGTCGTGCAGAAATCGCATGGCTGCGTCGTATGGGGAGGGGCGCTCAAGCTTGCCTCCGCCGACGACAAGCTCATAAAAATCAGGAACCCGCTTTCGCTCGACCCCGAAGGCGTGATGCTCGCATCCATCCTTGCGAAAAAGAAAAGCGTGGGCGCGGAGTACGTTGTGATAGACATCCCGATTGGCAAGGGCGTGAAGCTCCCCAACCAGGCAGAGGCGAAAAAGCTCGCCGACCAGTTCATATCGATTGGCAAGCGCCTGAACATGAAAATCGAGGTGCTCATAACCGACGGAAGCGAGCCCATCGGCATAGGCATAGGGCCCGCGCTCGAGTGCGCCGACGTGATATCCGTCCTGAACAATACCGGCCCGACTGACCTGCGCGAAAAATCCTGCAGGCTGGCAGGCGAGATACTCGAGATGACAGGCAAGGTGAAAAAAGGCGCCGGCTTTGACGCGGCGGAGGGCCTGCTGAACTCCGGGAAGGCGATTGCAAAGTTCCAGGAGATAGTGGAGCTCCAGGGCGGGAAGAAAGGGATCATGCTCTCCGACGTGCCCGTGGCAAAATACAGGCACGTGGTGGCCGCGGAGGCGAACGGGC
>JBAZBT010000089.1:0-4194 GCA_041671345.1 Candidatus Micrarchaeia archaeon | reverse complement strand
CGGCAACCAGGCGCTCATACTCCTGAATGCCTACATGCCCTCCTCGAGCTATGAGAAGGTGCTGGCAAGCGGCACGGTGCCGTCCGCGCCGGTTGTTGCGAAGGAAGGGTTTGAGACATACCGCATCGTCTCGCCCGACCCGAAAGGCATAAAGAAGCTGGCGCATGAGCTGGAAGCGATTGGAGACGTGAAAATAATGCGCGTGGGGGATTACCGGAGCGAGGTGTCAGGCCCGTCGCTTACCGACAAGCAAAAGGACGCGCTTGCTGTTGCGCTCATGAACGGCTATTACTCGTGGCCGCGCGGCGTGGGGCTATTGGAGCTTGCGCGGGCGGCAAAGGTCAGCAGGAGGAGCATGCAGGAAAGGCTGCGGCGCGCGGAGGCGAAGCTGTTCCCTAACCTCGTGAAAAACTACTTGGAAAGGAAAAAGCCGTAAACGGCTTTTTCTGAAGTTGCGCCACAAAAGCGCAACTAAGAGGAAAAAATAGGCAAAAAGCAGGGCATATGCCCAATAAAGCATTATGTTGAGGCTGCGCCATAATTTGCACATGGAAAACGCATCAGCCGCGCTGCCAATCCTGCAAAAGAGGTGGGACAGCACATGCCGGGTGCTTTTCGGAAGCGAAGTGGGCGCGCTTCCGGAGTTTGGCCCGTGGCTTATGGAAATGGGCGAAAAGCTGGTGCATAGGAAGTCATCTGTCTCAGGCAGGGAAGTCACCTATGCGATTTCAGGCTATGATGAAGCAAGCAAGTGGATTGCGTTTGACGAGATTGATTTCACCAGGAAAGCAAAGGAATTGCCAGAGGGGGGAACGGGGAACATTGATGCGCTGGTTTCCGCGCTGCAAGACAGGTTTTATTACGCCGGAAGCGCGGTGCTGGGCAATTCGCAGTTTGTGGAGAAAAGCTCGGGCATCACCGACTGTTTTTACATGCGCGAGACCGGGAAGCTTACGGAATGCAAATACACCGCATACTCGATGCTGGGAAGGCTGGGGGAGGACTGCTTTGGCGTGAATGGGATGGGGGAGAGCGCGATGTGCGTGAAGTGCTGCGAAACCTTCCGCCTTCGGCGCTGCTTCGAGCTTTGGCAGAGCCGCTCGTGCTCCGACTGCTATTACTCGCACAATTTGGACGATTGCCAGGAGTGCTTTTTCTGCTTCAATGCCAAGAACCTGAGGCATGCCATCGGGAATGTGCAGCTGCCGAAAGAGAAGTACTACGCGGCAAAGAAGCGCCTGCAATCCGAGATGGCTGCGATGCTGAAAAGGGGCAAGAGGCTGCCCTCCCTCGTGGAAATGATTGCAAAGTGCGGCAAGACTGCTGCGCCTGCGCTTTCTGCGCCCTCAACGCCAGAGAAGGAGGACAAGCCGGCCATTGAGGAGGCGTTTGCGAAGACGTGCAATATCGTGCTGGGAAAAAGGCTGGCGGGCGGCATGGACGATTATTCTGAGTGGCTGAAGAGGAACACCAGGAAGAGCGAAACGCTGCGCTCAGCCGCGAGCGGAAAGGGGGTGCGCAGGTTTGACTATTGCCGCTACTTTGAGCTGCCTGCCAACAGGCTGCTTTTGAGGGAGGAGGCGCGCGAGGCCGGCGAGAGGCTGAAGATTGGAGAAAACGAGGCGGAAAGCCTCACCATTGAAAACGCGCACGGGCGCATTTCCGGCATCGCGTTCTTCTGCCCTGAGTACAGGGACGGCATGAACCTGAACATCATCGAGTGCGCGACATCGGGCGACTCGGCGCATTGCTACCGCTCCACCCCGGTCGTTTTCTCGAAATACGCGGGCTATTGCTTCTGGCCGCGCTCAAGCGAATACTCGTTCGGCTGCGGCGCGCTCTTGTCCTCGGAGTTCAATATCAGGTGCTTCAACTCGGTGAAGCTGGCAAGGTGCTTTGAAGTGGATTTCTCGCGCGACTGTTCTGGCTGCTATTATTGCCACAATGTGGAGAACTGCCAGGATGCCATGTTCTGCTTCAATGCAAAAAACCTCAGGTACGCGGTGGGAAACGTCGAGGTGGGGCGCGAAAAGTTCATGGAAATGAAGAAGGCGCTGCTTGCGCAGGTTGGCGCCGGGCTGGAAAAGGATAAGAAGCTGAAGTGGGACATTTACAATATTGGCGCTAAGAAATAGTTACTTCTTTTTGCCTTTGGATTTTGCAATGGGCTTCTTGCTGGAGGCAGTAGATGGCTTTTTGGCGCCTACTTTTGCTGCTTTAGGTGCTGGCTTTGCTTCCTCGGGCCCATCCTCGTCCGGCATGGAAACGATGGGCGTGCGCTCGCGCGCGCGTGCCGCCGCCTTTTCGCGTATCCTCTTGAGCTTGTCCGCAAGGGAGTTGTCCTCGTCCTCTTCCTTCTGAAGGAGGGAGCGCTCTTCAACCTCTTCATCCGGGGATTCGTCCGCGCCTTTTGCGCGTGCGCGCTTTGCCGGCTTTCCCCTAGGCTCTTGATTGGGCTCGTACTCGGGCATGTAAATGGGCTTGTGCTTGCTCTTTGCCTTTGGCGCTGGGGCGGGCTCTTCTTCGGAAGGCCCCTCATCATCGCCCAGGGGCGCATCTTCGTCTTCTGCGGGAAATTCCCCTTCCGATGGCGCCCCTTCGCCGTCAGAGGGCGTTTCCTCTTCCTGTTCCGGCTCCTTTTCGGAAGGCGCCGGCCCTTCGTCCTCGGACACGGGCTTGTAGGCCGGGTCGTCCTCGAGCGCGAGCTCCTCCTCCTTGTCCGCAATGTCCTTTCCGCTTTCATCCTCCTCGTGCGGCTCCTCGTCGTCGCGCAGCTTTATGGGGGAATCCTCCTCAAGCTTCATGCCCAAAAGCTCGCCGGAGAAGCTTGCGGGCTTCTTTTCCCCATCTTCATCGGAAGGGGGCTCTTCCTTTTCTTCAGCATCATCCTTGAAAACAGGGGGCTGCTGGCGCTTTGATGCGCCATAGCTCACGTTGTAGCTTGCGGATGACTGCTGCGCGCCGGTTGATTGCGAATACGCGCTTTCAGGGCGCTCGGGAGGCTGTGCGCCCTGCGCATTGCCAGCCTGCGGAGGGCGAATCTGCCCTTGCCCGCCTTGGCCGTATTGCGCCTCAGGGGGCTTGCCGCCTGCATCGTCAGTGTCATGCGCGGCATCCATCTGCGACAGCTCCATGGATGGCTTGTAGCCCCAGCGCGCGACATCCACCACGTGGAGCTTCATGGGAAGTATGTATTTCTTTCCGTCGAACAGGCGAACGATGCACTCGCGCTGGTGCAATCGGACAAACATCTCCTTCTTGCTTTCCTCAAGCTCGGTCTGCGTGCGCGCCTTCTTGAAGGACTCCTCTATCTTGATTTCCATTATCGAGGAAATCATCTCGGCATCCTGCCTGTTGAGCTTGAAGGACACGATGTTTCGTATGTTCGAGACTATGCTGTCGTGCACCTCCTTTGTCATCTGCCCCAGGTACTGCATGGAAAGGTAGGCGTAGAGGTTGAACTTGCGCGTCTCCGAGAGGATGTCCTTTACCACCTTGGTCTCCACGCGCTGGAACTCGTCCATCACAAGGATGGTGGGCGTGTCGAGCTTCTCGGTGATGGCAAGGATGTACATCTGGTTTATCACGGCGCCTGCCAGGAAGTTGATCATCCTTTTTCCGAAGAAGTTGGGGTTGAAGGAGATGACCGTGACGTTGTTCTTCCTGATGAGGTTGAGGAGGTCCTCCTTTTTCTTGTCCCCGCCAAGGTAAAGCTCGTATTCGCCCACGAAGTTGAGCACGGGCAGTATGGCGTCGTTGAAGTGGTGGATGTAGATGTCGTTGAATTCCTCGTCGAAGAAGCGCTTTATCTCGTCGTTTTCCACGGACGAGACGAATTCCGCGCGCTTGGAGGAGTCGGTAAGCAGTAGCGAGACGTTCTTCAGGTTCATGGAGTCTATTGAGGAAAGCAGGTGCACTGCGTAGAAAAGCACGCGCTCGGAGTATTTGTTGTCCCCGCCTATTGCGGATGAGAGAAGCTGGGAGATGAGCTGCGTCATCAAAGGCGTCTTGTTGCCCCCGACGTCCAAGGGCTCTATGTAGTTGTGGACAAGGTCGACGATGTAGTCGTTGGGGAACATGCGCACGAACTCGCCATGCGGGTCTATCATCACAATCTTTACGTTCTTCCCGTATTTTGCCTGGATGGATTTTATGAGGGCGAAAAGCCCCTTGCTTTTGCCTGTGCCCGATGCG
>JBAZBT010000088.1:1725-4292 GCA_041671345.1 Candidatus Micrarchaeia archaeon | reverse complement strand
GGCTGCGGCGAGAGGATTGCGATGGAAGTGAAGGAAGCCGCGAAGCAGGGAAGGCTGGCGGAAATAGTAACGTAGAGTGAGATTATGGAAAAAGCCAGTGCAAAGGCAAAAAGTTCATCTGTCTTCCCAATAAACGGGAAACCGCTTGCCACGGGCATTGTTTCCGCCATACCGGCTTCCCCTTTCAAAACATGGGTTGCCGCGTATTTCTGGCCAAGCCAAACATTTGATGCGCAAAAAAGCAGCATAAGCCCGAATAGGCTCGGGATTGAACTGGTTGCCATGAGCCTGATACCAGTCATTTTGGCATTTTTGACCATGATGGTTGCCTCGCCATCCCAAAACGTGATAATTGCATTTGCCGTCCTTTTGGGCATTGTGGCGGTTTCCTTTCTCGTTGCCTTTGCGATTGTGGCGGGCGCGCTATACATAGTTGCAAAAATGCTCGGCGGAAAAGGAGCTTTCTTTGAGCACGCTTACGCCATTGCAATGATTCTTGGAGGGGCGTTTGTGCTTGCCGTGCCATTTGAGCTCCTCCGGATGGTTCCGTTCATGGGGGCAATTGCAGGATTGGCCATCCTTCTGTTGGCACTCTACAATGTATACAATTTTTCAGTGATGATGCAGCACGTGCACAGGATTTCAAGGGCAAAGACATACGTTTTAATTGTCGTTGCATTATTGCTCGCTGGCGGCTTGATGGTTGCAGCAGGAACGGTTTGATTTTATGGACATGACACGCGAAAAAATAGGGCAGGTGCTTTCCGGCTACGACAAGAAAAACCTCAAAATCGCCACCATCTGCTCGCACACCGCGCTGCAGATTTTCCACGGAGCGCGCGCGGAGGGCATAAAGACAATCGGCATCTGCACGCCGAACCGGCGCAAGGTGTACGAGGCGTTTCCGCTCGGCTGCCCGGACGAGTTCATCGAGGTGGACGACCTGAGGAACATCCCGTCGGATGAGCTTCTCGAAAAAAACGCGATACTGGTGCCGCACGGCTCGCTTGTCGAATATTCCGGCGACAGCCTCTCTTCCATGGAAGTGCCCATGGTGGGCAACCGCGAGTCGCTGTCCTGGGAAAGGGACAGGGAAAAGATGTTCAAATGGATGAAGGCGTCAGGATTGCAGGTGCCCGCCACCATAGAGCCAGACAAGATAGACCGCCCGTGCGTGGTGAAGCTTTCAGGGGCAAAGGGGGGCAGGGGCTACCGCGTGGTGAATTCGCCCGACGAGTTCTACGAGCACTTCGAGGGCATGAACGTCACGGTCCAGGAATACCTGATAGGCGTGAGGGTCTATCCGCATTATTTCTACTCGCCGCTTTCGCGGGAGGGCTACCATGCGTCCGAGGGGCACATCGAGCTTTTGGGCATCGACAGGCGCTTCGAGTCCAACATAGACGAGTCCTACAGGATGGAAAAGGTGGGGCTGTCCTTCACCCCGTCGTTCACCGTGGTCGGCAACGAGCTCCTCGTGGTGCGCGAGTCGCTTTTGGAGAACATCATGGAGATGGGCAGGAGCGTCACCGAGACGGCTGACAGGCTGTTCGGCGGCATCCCCGGGCCGTTCTGCCTTGAAACGGTTTGCGACGAGAACCTGAATTTCTTCGCGTTCGAGATTTCCGCGCGCATCGTTGCCGGCACCAACATCTACCCCCAGGGCTCGCCGTACAGCGCCTACCAGTTCGCCGAGCCCATGAGCATGGGCAGGAGGATTGCGCGCGAGGTGAAGCTTGCGGCAAAGGCAGGCAAGCTGCAGAAGATAATATTCTGACGACAGGGAAGCGCCGGAAGGCAAAGCCGCAGGATGCATCCTCATTTTATGCAGCCTTGCTTCCGCTGGTGAGCATGAAAAGAAAAAAGAAGAAACCTATTTAGCAGCAGCCTTTCTTGTTCATCAGGTTGGTTGCGCCGATGACAAGCACGAGCACGGACCAGACAACCGGGAAGTATGTGTCGAAGTTCGGCCATGATATGTAGTGGAGCGCGGTTGCAAGCCCCAATGCCCCGAGGAATATCAGAAGCCAGTCCTGGATGTGCGGAATCCCCGCCATAGGCGCGTCGCACGCGCACGCTTCCGCCTTCTTCATAACCGCTTTTTTAGCCTTCCTGGTCGCCATTAATACCACCATCGGGGAATTCTCAGGCTTTATATTTAAACGTTTGGAGCAAAAGCATTCCGCAGGGGTACCAAAGATTGGTCAAATGGGCGGGACTTAAGTGGCCCTTTTGCTCGCTCCAGATGGGGACGCTCGCAAAAGCGCCAGCGGAAAATTGCCGTGGCAATTCGCATATCCTGTGGCTCAGGCCTTCGTGGGTTCAAATCCCTCCCCCTGCATTTTATTTCTTGTTCTAAGCAAAGTGGAAAAAACAGGAAAAAAGCTTGCTTGCCCTACTTCTTCGCGGCGAGGAATTTCTTCTCGACTTCCTGCCAGTTCACGACGTTCCACCAGGCATCCACATAGTCCGCGCGCTTGTTTTGATAGCGTAAATAGTACGCGTGCTCCCACACGTCAAGCACGAGGAGCGGCACGCTTCCCTGCATGGTGAGCTTCTGGTGGTTC
>JBAZBT010000088.1:0-1715 GCA_041671345.1 Candidatus Micrarchaeia archaeon | reverse complement strand
AGCCTCTTGCCTGAAGGCTCGTAGGCAAGCACCGCCCAGCCGCTGCCTTCCACTGTTTTCGCAGCCTCGGAAAAGTGCTTCCTGAACGCATCGAGCGAGCCGAAGTCGCGCGCAAGCGCATCGTATAGCGCGCCGGAGGATGGCGCCTTGCTCTGTGCGGATGGGCACATGACAGACCAGAAAAGCGAGTGCATCGCATGCCCGCTGCCGTGGAATGCCACGGCCTTCGAGAGCGCCTGAACCCCGGAAAAGTCGCCCTTTGCGCGCGCGTCAGCAAGCTTTGCAAGCGCGGCGTTCAGCCCTGCGACGTATGCCGCATGGTGCTTGCCGTGATGGAGCTTCATCGTTGCCTCATCTATGTACGGCTCCAGCGCATTGTACGCGTAGGGCAGGTCCGGCAGCTTGTATTCCTCTGTCATTGCATCACCTTCGAGTAGTCAGTGCCAGGATGGAGGCGCGCCTGAATCTAAGCCGCGCCTACGCAGCTGCGCGTAAACCACTGCGTCGCGGGGGGTTGGGGCGGTGTGCAAAGTGCAAGGCACTTTGCATATGCATTTTTCGGTTCGCCGAAAAATGGCACATGTCGGACTGAGGGGGACGGCAAAAGCCCCGAGGCTTTTGGCGCGAAGTCGAGCGCAGCTCGACAACGCAGCCCCCTTGGGCTGATCAGCCGTACATGGTGCCGAGGCTTCCCTCGTTCTCCACTTTCTTGTAGGCGGTGTGCGCGTTCTTCGCCTTGCCCACTATTTCCTTCACCTTGGTGTCTATCTTTGCGGCCTCGTGCTCGAGCGTGGTGGTGTCGATGTCGATTTTGACAAGCTCCTTGAGCGCCTCGAGGACCATGGCGGATGCCTTGGGGTCCATGTACCCCTGCTGGGACTCCGCAAGAAGGGAGATGACCGGGTATTTGTCCACTGCGCCGCGCGCGAGGAGCACGCCGGTCACGCCGGTGGTCGCGCCCTCCTTTATGAGTTCCACCGCGTGGAGCTTCTCAAGCTGCGCGGAAAGCTCGGGGAGGGAGGAAATCGCATAAACCGTGTCCTGCTCGCCCTTTATCGCAATGCCGCCAAGCGAGATTATCTGCTTCACGCGGTGCTTCTGCGCGAATTCGTAGATTTTCTCGGACAGCTCGTTCACCGCCATTATCGGGATGACGAACTCGGATATGAATATGATGAGGTTGTGCTTCTGCGAGAAATACATGCGCGCGGGGAAAAGCGGGCGCTTGTTGTGCACTGCCGCAAGCGGGGGGAACTGGTCGCCGGTGATGTAGCCCAAAGGCTCCATGGAAAGCTTTTCCACCAGGTAGCTTGCCGAAATGGTCCCCACGAGGCCCAAGCCGGGGAAGCCTTCGATGAGAACCGGCGCGTGCAGCTTCGGGCTTGCGGTCATGTGGAATTCAATTGCCATGGTGATACCTCGCATTCCCTACACCGGGAACATTCTTAAAACTGAGGGAAAGTTAAAACTGGGAAAAATAAGAAAAAGGAAAAAAAGGAAAAAATCAGCAGGCGCCTGCTCCGCTTGTGAACGATGCGTTCGGATAGATGGAGTTGAGCACTGCCGGGGCCACTACCGCGATGAGTATCGCGATGAGCGCGCCTGTCAGGCATGCCGTCGCCCATACGTTTGCGCGCGCGCGGGTCTCAGCGCCCATCATCTGCCCGGCCGCGTAGATTACGCCTGCGAGGATTATCATGAGCATGGCCGCGACG
>JBAZBT010000087.1:1739-4537 GCA_041671345.1 Candidatus Micrarchaeia archaeon | reverse complement strand
TCAGGCGGCGAGCAGTTCTGGGCGCGAGCTCTTGCGAGCGCTCAGAACTCAAGATCTTCATCACGTGCCCACCTTCGGGGCGGGCGTCAGCAATACCTCGAGATCATCACAGCGTGGCAAAGCCTCGCGGCTTTGCCTGAATTTGCGCCGAAGCGCAAATGCTGCAGTGCTCTGGCTGGGAAAGAATAATAAGGACACCTTGGCCGGCGGCCGCTTATTCGAAGATTGCGCCGAATCCAAGTTCGGCGTTGTTCTCCTCTTCCTCGATGACCTTGGCGATGGCTGCGACCACTTCGGGCTTGCTTTCAACCGCAACCTCCTTGCCATCGGCGCCAACCAGCGTTTTCAGCTTTTCGCGCGCGAAAACCGCGAACTCGTCGCTAGCGCGGAAGAACACGTACGCCTTTTCCTTGTCCTGGGACACAGACACGCCGTCCTTCACCTTGTAGCCGTTCCTTGAGAAGCAGGGCTTGCCGTACGGGTCGGCCTCCAAAAGGGCGATGAGCTTTGCCTTGGACGCGCTTGGGACTTCAAAAACCATGTTCATAGTACAACCTCTCAGCAACTATTTTTTCAGCCATGGAAGGATCATGAGAAAGCCGACCACTATTATTATGATGGGCCCCATGGGCACATCTGCCTTTATCGCGCCTATCGACTGCGCAAGCCAGATGTCGCCGAGCGCGCACACCATTATCCCGTGGAGCACGCCTTCCTTCCGGTTCTCAGCATCGGGCGTGGCGCCCTGCGTGCGCTTCGTTCCAATTTGCCTTGCCATGGCATTTTCAGGGGGTGCAGTGTTAAAAAGCATTCGGAAAGGTACGCTTTTCGACGAACGTTCCGCTTTTATAGCTTAATCTGCCAATTCCCGAGCATGGCAATCAAGCTTGCAGGGCGCGTGGAGCGCATCTCGTACGAAATACGCGACATTGTCACGTTCGCGCGCAAGGTCGAGGCGACGGACAAGAAAGTCCATTGGTTCAACATAGGCTACCCAAACCAGTTCGGCTTCAAGCCGCCCGCGCACGTCACCGAAGCGATAATCGCGGCGCTTCGCGAGCCGAAATACTCCGCCTACTGCCCGTCGCAGGGCGACCCGCAGCTGCGCGAGGCAATCGGGAAAATCGAGGGCGTATCCTCCGACTACGTCACGGTCCACTCCGGGCTTTCAGAGGGCATAGACTTCCTTTTCCAAGCGCTTGTGGACCCGGGCGACAACATCCTCCTCCCTTCGCCAAGCTACCCGCTTTACAATACCAAGCTCGCGGTCTGCTCGGGCGTGAACAACTATTATGCCACCGATGACAGCTTCATGCCCGACCCGGATGGCATCAGGAAGCAAATCAACGAGCGGACAAAGGCAATCGTGGTAATCAACCCCAACAACCCCACCGGCGTCACCTATCCGCGCGCGCTCCTCAAGAAAATCGCGGACGTGGCATCAGAGCACAAGCTCCCCATAATCGCCGATGAGATATACGACAAGACGACATTGGACGAGGAGCACGCGGTGAACATGCGCGACGTGGTTTCCCAAGACCAGCAGCTGATATCCGGCAATGGCATTTCAAAGAACTTCATCTACCCCGGCTCGCGCGTAGGGTATCTTGCGCTCCATGGGGAAAAGATGGAAGGGCTGCACGACGCGCTTGCAAAGCTTTGCAACCAGCGCTTGTCGGTGAACTGGGAAATGCAGCGCGGCGCGCTTGCGGCGTTCACATTGCCCATGTCCCACCTGTCCGATTTCAAGCGCCAGCTGCGATTGCGCCGCGACATCGTCTACAAGGAGCTCAACGAGATTCCCGGCATGAGCTGCGCCAAGCCGACGGCCGCATTCTACGCTTTCCCGAAAATAGAAACGGAAAAATTCAAGGACGACCGCGCGTTCGTGTACTCCATGCTTGAGGACACCGGCGTGCTGGTGGTGCCGGGCATGGGCTTCTCGCCCGTGCTGAAAGGGAAATACTTCCGCCTGGTCTATCTCGCGCCGCCCGAGGAATTGCACGAGGCGATAGGGAAGATAGCCAAATTTGTGAAAGAGAAGTGCTGAGCGCACTGCTTGCGGCGCGCCCACTGAAAGAGAAGTGCTGAGCGCCAGCTTGCAGCGCGCCTTGCTGATTTTGCAAAAGAGAAATGCTAGGCAATAGGCTTGCAAACACCCATTGCGTCAGCCGCGCCCTTGGGCAGGTAATCCGAGCAAGCGTATCCTTGCGGGCAGCCAAACCCAGCGATGCCCCCGCACTCGCACTGCTGCACGCACTGCAGCGTGCACGCTTGGTCAAGCGTTGCGTCCCTGCATGCCGACGCGCACTCGTTCCAGTTCCCGCGCGCGGACCTGCAAAGCTCCTGGGTCATCGGCGCGGTCAGGTTGGGGCAGGGCGCAAACTCGCAGTCCGGCCCCATCCTCCCGACAGATGAGCCGTCTGGGCATATCTTTGCTTCCGCAGTGCAGGCTTTTTGCCCCTGCGCCGGCGCGGACGCGCACCCGGAAAGCAAAAGCGCGGCTGCGAATGCGACTGCAACAATGGCAAATGAAAGCTTCATTTCCTCACCCGCAGGGGTTTGCGCGCTGTTGTTTATAATCCGGCACGGTTTGGTTCGGCCTGCCTTCGTCAGAACTTTTATATCTTCGTCGCTCCGGCGACGTCTATAAAAGTTCGACGGCGGGCATGACGAACTTTTATAAAGACTACGGGGCGAAATAGTGCCACGCTTCAACATTCTGATGCTGGTTTTAACGCAAGGTCAGCATATCAGACTAACATAGGTGAATTGATATGGTGAGGAAGGAATTCGTC
>JBAZBT010000087.1:0-1729 GCA_041671345.1 Candidatus Micrarchaeia archaeon | reverse complement strand
GAAGAAGTCGTGGGCATGATGAACAAGGTGGAGAACATCCGCAACATCGCCATTGTTGCGCACGTGGACCACGGCAAGACGACGATGACGGACTCCCTGGTCGCGCGCGCAGGGCTCATCTCAAAGGAGCTTGCGGGCGAGCAGCGCATGATGGACTTCGACGAGCAGGAGCAGGCAAGAGGAATCACCATCAAGGCGGCGAACATCTCCCTTGCGTTCCATTACAACGACCAGGACTACCTCATCAACCTCATCGACACCCCCGGGCACGTGGACTTCGGAGGGCACGTCACGCGCGCCATGCGCGCGGTCGACGGCGTCGTGCTGGTGGTCGACTCCGTGGAGGGCATCATGCCCCAGACCGAGACGGTGCTGCGCCAGGCGCTCAAGGAGAAGGCAAAGCCGTCCATTTTCATCAACAAGATAGACCGGCTGATAAACGAGCTGCAGCTTGACGACAAGGCAATGCAGGCGCGCCTCATCAAAATCATAAACGGGCTCAACAAAATCATCGAGCAGTACTCGCCCGAGGACAAGCGCGAGGAATGGATGATTGGCGTTGCGAAGGGCAACGTGGCATTCGGCTCCGCATTCCACAAGTGGGCGGTCTCCGTCAAGTCCATGACGAAATTCAACATCAAGTTCACGGACATCTACAACCACTGCAGGAAGGGCGAGCACAAGGAGCTGGTGGCAAAGTCCCCGCTCGACGAGGTGCTTTTGGAGATGGTGGTCGACCACCTCCCCAACCCGAAGTACGCCCAGCAGTACCGCATTCCCGTCATCTGGAAAGGGGACATCGCATCCCCCGAGGGCAAGGCCATGCTTGCATGCGACCCGGCGGGAAAGACCATCGGCGTGTGCTTCGGCGTGGTGAACGACCCGCACGCGGGGGAAGTGGCGATGGTGCGCATGTTCTCAGGCACCATCAAGAAGAGCGACATGCTGTTCCTCGCCTCCCGCCTGACTTCCGAAAAGGTCCAGCAGGCAGCAATCTACATGGGGCCTGACCGCGTCATGGTGGACAACGTGCTTGCAGGAAACATCGTCGGCCTCGTGGGCCTGCGCGATGTCTACGTGGGCGAAACCGTCTCCACGGACCAGATACAGCCATTCGAGCAGATCAAGCACTACTCCGAGCCGGTGGTGACCAAGAGCATCGAGGCAAAGGACTCAAAGGACCTTGCCAAGCTCATCATGGCGCTCCGCCAAATCGGCAAGGAGGACCCCACCCTCAAGGTGGAAATCAACCACGAGACGGGCGAGCACCTGATTTCCGGAATGGGGGAGCTGCACCTTGAAATCATAGAATACAAGATAACAAAGGAGCGCGGCATCGCAATCGTGACCTCGCCCCCAATCGTCGTGTACCGCGAGATGATTTCCGGGAAAGCGGGCCCCATCGAAGGGAAATCGCCCAACAAGCACACCAAGCTCAAGATGATAGTGGAGCCAATCGAGAAATCGGTTTTCGACGCCATGGTGGAGGGGAAAATCCCGGACGGCAAGCCGAAGGGCAAGTCGCTCGTGGAGACGCTGGTGGAAAACGGCATGGACCGCGACGAGGCAAAATCCGTGCTTGACATCCACAACAGGAACATCTTCCTCAACGACACGCGCGGCATACAGTACCTCAACGAGATAACCGAGCTTATGCTCCAGGGCTTCGAGGAGGCAATGGACATGGGCCCGCTCGCAAAGGAAAAAGTGGTGGGCGTGAAGGTGAGGA
>JBAZBT010000086.1:0-4565 GCA_041671345.1 Candidatus Micrarchaeia archaeon | reverse complement strand
CCGCCGGTGATTAGCGAGGTGGGGGGCCCTACTTCGCTTTCCGCAGGGAAGAGCGGCACATGGAAAGTTTCTGCAAGCGACCCTGACGGCACCTACCTCATCTACAGCGTGAACTGGGGCGAGGGCAGCATCACGCCGGTGTCCGGGAACGACCGGGGCATGATAGGCAACACTGCATCTTTCGAGCACACCTACGCGCAGGCAGGCACGTACACGATAACATTCACCGCGACCGACAGCGCGGGTGCGAGCGCGCGGTCCGCCCTCACCGTGAAAGTGTCGGACGGGACCTCGACAGGAGGGATATATGCGACAGTGGGCGCAATCCCCACCGAGCTTTACCAGTACGACAGCGTCCTTGTGACGGGCAAGGTGTCGCGCGGGGCAGGCGGCGCAAGCGATGACGACAGGGACTATGTCGTGGCGCTTTCGCTTGACAACGGCAACCAAATCCGAGAGGACGAGGTGAGGGCGGACGGGGCATACCAGGCAGGGAGCATTGCATCGGTGCAGGGCGCATCAAGCTCAGGAAGCGCGAGGACTAGCCAGGGCAAGGAGGAGGAGATAACGCTTGCGCCTGGCGAGAGCAGGGAAGTGTCGGCATACTTCACGGCCACGCAGCTCGGCACGAACTTCGCCAAGATAATGGTTTACCAGAAAACAGGGGAGAACTGCATCGGCACGGCAAGCGGCGCAGCCGAGGACAGGAACTGCAAGGGCGGCTACACCCTGGTGGCATCCGACACCGTGAAGGTGTTTGTCAAGCAGGGGGGCATACCAAGCCCGCCAACGGACAAGATAACGCTCAAGCTCGAGCGCGGCTGGAACCAGGTGTCGGTGCCGACTGGATATGAAGTCCAGCTGTCCGACATACAGAAGAAGTGCGACATAACAAGCGCATGGGGCTACAACCCGAGCACTGGGCAGTACGAGGCTGCAACCGCGTTCGGCAAGGGAACGGCAGGCGTGTGGATGAAGGCAGGCTCGGCATGCGAGTACGAGCTTGACGCACCCTACGCGTCAACGTGGAGCGCTTCGCTCAGGGCAGGCTGGAACATGGTGGGCGCGCCATCAGGCGGCGCCACGCTTGCGTCGGTTGCAGGCAGCTGCAAGGTGACGTCAGGCCCGTGGAACTACGCGCCCTCGGCAGGGCAGTACGCCTACAGCGCAAAGCTCGAGCCTGCCAAGGGCTACTGGGTGAAGGTGGCGTCGGACTGCACGCTGCAGAACAGCGACGACTCCCCGCCGCCAGTGCCAAGCGAGATAACGCCGGTGGCGCAGGCAACCACCACGCCGGCCAGCGTGAACGGTGCGCAGAGGACGGACTGAAGAGGCATTGATATGAAACTTGCAACATTGGCAGCCATTCTCGCAGTGGCTGCGCTTCTGTTCTTTGCATTCGGCTGCACGAGCGCGCCGCCAGTGCCGCCGGGAGGGGGCAACGTATCGCCATCCCCGCCCTCCGACATACCGCCGCCCCCACCTGACTCTGGCACGCTGCCGCCAGCAGCGCCGCCCTCGCCCCCGGCAGGAGGCGACGCGCCCCCTCCGGCACCCGTATGACGTGATTTGCATGGAAGATGATGAAGAGGACAGCGAAAGCCCTGCACCGCGCGCCAAGGTCACGCTCATTGAGCTTTTGCTTGCCGCGTTTTTGTGATGCGCTTGCGCCAGGGAACAAAGAATGCTTTTTTAACCCTTCGAAGGGTAATGAACCCGGGCTCCCGTCCGCTTGCCTGCAGGCAAGCCTGGGAGCTCAAGCGCTCCCATAGTCTAGCCCGGTAAGGACGCGGGCCTTTCAAGCCTGTAACACGGGTTCAAACGTACGCCGTGCTGGCGTGTTGCCAGCACTCCGTGCTGACAATCCCGTTGGGAGCGAATTCCAATAACATCAATCAAAATAAGGGCTGGTGAGAAAATGTTCAATGTTGCCTTCATTATGCAGATGTTCGCGCTTTTGAATCCGCTTTCGTCCTTCCCCGTCCTCATGGCGGCGTACAAGAAGAAGCTGGACGTGCACGGGATTGCGGTGAAGGCGTCCGTTGTCGCCTATCTTGTGGCGATGTTCTGCCTGTTTTTGGGCCCGCAGTTCTTCAGCCTTTACGGAGTGAGCATCGACGCCTTCAGGCTGGCGGGGGGAGTCGTCCTTTTCCTCCTGGGAATCGAGACGGTCCGCCCCAAGCCCGTGCGCGAGGACATCGGGGAGGTGGACTCCCTCATCGCGATTATCGCCACACCGCTCCTTACAGGCCCTGCAGTAATCTCTTTCCTGACGATAAAGGCGATGGACGCGGGCGCAATGCCCCTCGTGCCGGACGTCACAATTTCCTTCCTCATAGTGGGGGCCATCTTCTACATATTCTCGGTGATGCTCCCGCGCATCAACGAAAAGGCGGTGGAAATCCTCTCGAAAATAATGGGGCTTTTCCTCACCGCCATTGCGGTGGAGATGATGGCAAAGGGGATGGGCGCGCTTTTGTTTGCAAAGACGGTGGCTTGAACGCCGTCTGATATCAGCCAATAACCACCGGATGGCAAAATCCGCAGACGGATTTTGGCAGCTAGTGGAGCCACCGCTCCACTGGAATCCTGCCCTGCAAATGTTTTTAGTCGGCCAGAAAGCCAAATGCAGCATGAACACGCGCCGGCGCAAGCAATTTAAGCCCTTTGGTGTAACAAGTGTAATAGGTGTAACAATGGAATATGCCACCAAGAAAATACCAAAGAGCCTGGTGGGCAGGATTGCGCGCCTCAAGGCGCGCATGTCGCTTGACGGGAGATGCAAGGTCACCGAAGGAGAGGTGATTGCGCTTGCCATCTGCAGGCTTGAGGAGGATATGGGCAGGAAGCAGAGGCTTGCACTTTCCAGCCTGTCAGGCATTGTGAAAGGCGGAAAGAAGGGCAACGCTGAGGAAATTGACCGCATCGTCTATGGTGTTTAGATGATACTCGCAGACACATCGTTCTTGGTCGCCCTGGCAAGGCAGGAGGATGAAAACCATGCTAGGGCGGATGAGCTGGCCAGCAAGGCATGGGACAAAGTGACGACCACAGACCTGGTGCTATCCGAGTTTGTGATTTTGATGTCCCGCAAGAACGGGAACCGGCAGGCGCACATGGCTGGCGAAAAAATCCTCCAAAGCGAAATACTGATGATATGCGCTGTGCATGAGGATTTGCCATCCGCGCTTGAGCTTGTGAGAATAACCCCGAAATTGAGCATGTGCGATGCTGTTTCGGCAGTAGTGATGAAAAAGCTCAAGATAAGGCGGGTGCTCTCGTTCGATTCGGATTTTGACACTCTTGGCTTTGAGAGGATTTTCTGATTGCTTCAAAGAAGCGAAATTGAGATGCCTCCCTTCTTGAGAACAACATCGGAGCCGGGCGTGACAACGCCAATCCTCTGCGCGCCTATGCCGTGCTTTTTCGCGATTGAGATGACTTTTGCCTCATCCGCCGCGGGGCAGGCGACCACCATGCCCACGCCGCAGTTGAACGTCCTGTACATCTCGTAGTCCGAGCCCATTTTCTTTGCAAGCTCGGCCATCACGCCAGTCATCGCAGGCATGTTGTCAAGCAGGAAGCCCACATGCCCGTAGGAGCCGATTCTTGATAGCTTGGAGTATGCGCCGCCCGTGATGTGCGCGAGCCCGTGGATGCCGCACGAGGAGAGCATTTCCATTATGGGCTTTACGTAAATGCGCGTGGGCGCAAGCATCTGCTTGCCCCATTTCTTCGCGTCAAGCACCTTTCGCGCGAGCGTGTAGCCGTTGGAGTGTATTCCCGAGCTTTCAAGCCCGATCAATATGTCGCCCGGCTTCATCTTCACGCCGGTAAGGGGCTCGCCTTCCACCACGCCCACGCAGGTTGCGGCAAGGTCGAATGGCCTTTTCCCGCCCTTTATCATGTCAGGCAGTATGGCAGTCTCGCCGCCAACTATTGGGCAGCTTGCCTGTTTTGCCCCTTCCTGAAGCCCTTTCATGACTTCGGAAACAAGCTCTGCATCCTCCCCTGCAAGCGCCAGGTAATCAACAAGGACGAGCGGGCGCGCGCCCAGGCAGATGATGTCATTCACATTCATTGCCACCGCGTCGATGCCCACGGTGTCGAATTTGCCCACTTCGTCTGCCACAAGGAGCTTGCTGCCCACGCCGTCGCAGTGAATTGCGAGTATTTGCCCGCCTGACTTGAAAAGCCCGGCATAGTGCCCCTTTATGGGAAGCACGTAGTCCGGAAGCGAGGAAAATATGGCGTCGTTTATCGCGCCGTGTATGCCTTTCACCTTGCGGATGTCCACGCCTGACGAGGAGTAAGTTGCCATGGTGCATTTGGCGGCGCCCGATTATTTAAAACTGCGCGCCGGCGAATTGTTTATAAACTAGTGGGATATAACCATCCTCAGAGGGAGGCATGCTCTACTTGAAGCTTCTGGCTGAAAAGTCCGGTACTTTTTGCAGGCGCGTGCATACGCCCTATTTAAGCAAAGAAAGGAGTTGAGATGAATGGGATTTGGAAGAGGAGGATTCGGAGGCGGCAACGACATGCCCAAGCCAGTCAAGGTCGGC
>JBAZBT010000085.1:0-4570 GCA_041671345.1 Candidatus Micrarchaeia archaeon | reverse complement strand
TGAAAAGGGCGGGGACACGAGGAAAAAGGTCGCCGAGTTCGTGCGCGCCATCCGCGAGGCGGGAAAGAAAAGGATTTGACGGATTTTATGGCGCCCACCATCAATCTGTCGGACCATGATGCCGCCTTCGAGGCGGCGCTTGCCGCCATAAAAGCGGGCGGCATTGTCATCTACCCAACAGACACCCTTTACGGCGCGGGCTGCGATGCAACAAACGCGCAGGCGGTGGAAAGGCTGCGCGCGCTCAAGCGCCGGGGCGCGGAAAAGCCCATGTCCATCATCGTCTCGGACTTTGCCATGCTCGCGCGCATCTGCCCCATCTCTCCGGCGCAGGAAAAAATCCTCCATGCGCTTTTGCCCGGCCCCTACACGTTCATCCTGCCGCTCAAGCGCCGCCTGCCCGTCTCAGGCGCGCCTGAAGCCGGCGTGAGGGTGCCTGAGCACGCATTCATGCGCGCAGTGAGCAAGGCGGCGGGCGTCCCGATCGTCTCCACCAGCGCGAACCTGTCCGGGGAAAAAGATGCCGCGGACCTCCCTTCAGTTTCGCGCGAAATCCTTTCCGGCTGCGACCTTGCAATAGATGGCGGCAGGTGCAAGTACGCGCAAGGGAGCACGGTGATGGACCTTATCAGGATGGAAGTGCTGAGGAAGGGCGCGATAAGGGACGGGGATAAAATCGAATTCTAGCAAGGCTTGCGCTGATTCCCCAAAAAGAAAAATAAAAAAAGAGAAAAAAACAAGCCCCTTACAGGAGCCTGGAGAACTTGTCCTTGTTCTTCTTCGCGATTTCCGCAACAGTGTCCTTCATGCCAAGCCCTATCGCAATCGCCGCGCCGAAGCCGAGGGCAATGGCGAACGCCGCGAGCAGCACCAAAAACGACCAGACAAGCAACGACGGGTCGGCTGCCGGGAGCAGCATGGGCAGCGCAATCACAAGCGCGTTGTAGGCGATGAATAGCGTTATCAGGACCCCGATGCCGTTTGCAAACGGGAGCTTCTTGTTCGCCATTATCTTGTCATTGAGGTAATCTGCAGCCATCAGCGCCACGAGCAGCACTATCAATCCCTGCGCAAGGGAGGGCAGGTAGATTATCGCCTGCGCCGCAAGCATGTAGAGCATGGGCATCTGGATAAGGTCCGCCGCAATGCCCAAAAACGCCACGACTATGTAAAGCTTGAGCATTATTATGGCGATTCCGGAAAGCGTGAAGCCGAGGAATGCATCGTGCACGCCGTGCCCTTCCAGGAATTTCTCAAGCTTCACGGTCTTGAAGAACGCCTTCAGGGCCACCCCGAGAAGGTTTGCCACCCAGATGCCGACGAGCATGACTGCCACGAGGATACAAAACGCAAACACGCCCGAAAGCAGGCTCCCGATGAAATTGGCGGAGCTCACTCGCAGCTGGTCCAGCATATATTCATAAGCCATCGTTAATCACCGGAGGCTAATTCTCGCGCGCGGTATTTAATGCTTTTGGCGCCGAAGGTATCCTGCACGAAATGGGCCCGTAGTCGAATGGTTATCCGTCAGCCTCCGGCTGCCGTCCCGTCGGCTTGCGCCGCCGGAGGCGTCGCTCTTGCGACAGAATTTAATTCCAGCGCATCATAATGCTTGTGTTGGGCCCGTAGTCGAATGGTTATCCGTCAGCCTCCGGCTGCCGTCCCGTCGGCTTGCGCCGCCGGAGGCGTCGCTCTTGCGACAGAATTTAATTCCAGCGCATCATAATGCTTGTGTTGGGCCCGTAGTCGAATGGTTAAGACGTCGCTCTTACACAGCGAAGATTCGGGGTTCGATTCCTCGCGGGCCCATCTGCACTGTTCAAGCGAAGATTCTGGGTTCGACCGCTAAAAGCGGAGCTTTTGGCGGGATGTTGCGCCGGAGCGCAACAAAGATTCCTCGCGGGCCCATCTGCGCATCCCTCATTCTTCAAAAGCAGGCGCAGGCTCGGGCGCACCGGGCGCGATAATCGGTGCGGCAGGCAGCGCGAACACGGCGGCGCCAATCCCGCCGCCATCACCGTAATATTCAATGTCCGTCAGGTATTCGGTGTGCAGCACGGTTTTGCTCACGTTGTACGAATCGAACGCCACCACGCCTTGCGGGGCAAAGCAAAGCTTCCGGCTGCCAAGCATCCCGGACGGAACCTCGTAGCAGCTGCCTTCCATGCTGCCTATCCTGACGCTTTCCACCTGAACGGCACCGCCCATGTCGTTTTGCGAAGGCGCTATCCTGTGCGCGTCAGCTTTTGAAAGCGTGCCGCTCACGTCATAGCATGCAGGCTCGGGCGACAGGTACGAGCAGGAATAGGCGCGCGAATCCACGAAGAAGAATGAAAGCGCGCGCACGCCCTGCGCGGACAGGTCGATCCTCATCCTGCCCTGCGCGCGCCAAACCTCCTTGGTCATGGGCCCGCCCTCCTCCACGGTGTAGCGCGCATAATACGAAACATCCGATGAAGGCAGGATGAAGCTTGCGCCGCTGTCGGTGGCATTTTTGGCAGGCGCGCCGGCCTGCGTGCATCCCATCATGGCCAGGGTGGATGCTGCAAGCAGGGCAAATGCGAGCGCGCACGCAATCTTTCTCATATGCGGCTTTTCCATGCCCATCTTTTATTAGGCTGACGCCGCGGCACCAACCCCTGCGCGCCGCCGGCCCTTCTTTCATCGGGCTGCCTCCGCGGGCCGCAGATTTCCTGCGCGCCGCCCCAGCTTTTATTAGGCTTGCCCCCCTCTTTCTTCCATGTACCTAAAGACGCATGCCTCCCCTGACGGCGAGATTGTCGCGCTTTGCGACATCGAGCTCATAGGCAAGGTGCTCGCCAGCGGCAAGGCGCGCCTTGACCTGTCCGCCTATGCCCCTTTCTACCTTGGGAAAAAAGTCGATGAGAAAGAGGCGGTGGAAGCGCTCAAATCCGCGCAGAACGCCAACATCGTCGGCAAGCGCGCGCTTGAGGCCGCGAAAAAGGCAGGCTTCGCAGTCTCCCACGCAAAAATGATCGGCGGCGTGCCGCACCTGCAGCTGTATGCGCTTCCGCCGTAAAAAGCGCGCATTACCTTTGCTCGGCAAGCGGCTGGCACCGTTTGAACGCATCGTCTTCCCGCTTCATGAGCTTGACTTTCCATGTGCAGGGCACAAACCGCTCTGCGCTCCGGTACGCGTCCTTGGAAAGCCCCGGGTCCTTGTCAAGCAAGGCATTGCCGTATTTCCAATACAGGCGCGCAATCTTCTTGCCTGCCTTGCGGTTGATTCCGAGGATTTTTCCTGCGTAATAGACCGGCTTCCCTATTTTTGCGCCTATGAGGTAAATCCCGGGGTAAGCCTGCGTTATTCTCTTGCCGATGCTGCGGGCAAACATGTGAAAACCGTTGTAAATAGTGTATAATAAGGCTTATAAACAAAGCATCCGCGGCGAGGGCTAAAACCTGTCCCTTTTCACGTAATGCGTGTGCAGCAGCCTCTCCGCTTCCTCGGAAAGCGGCGCGCCCAAAAGCTCCTTGTAAATCTGCTTCACGACGGGGTTTTCGTGCGAGCGGCGAAGCTTGCTTGAGCGGTCGGCGGTGTAAAGCGCTTCGGTCCTTTTCTTCAGCACCTCGGGGTCGCGGTAGATGGGCTGCCCGCCGCCTCCGATGCAGCCGCCAGGGCATGCCATTATCTCTATGAAGTGGTACTTGTCCTTCATTTCCATGAGCTTCCTTGCGTTCGCGCCGCCGTGCGCGCATGCGAACCGTATCTCCTTGCCGTTGAGCACCACTTTGCCTTCCTTGACGCCTTTCATGCCGCGGACTTCGGCAATCTCGATTTTCTCAAGCTCCTTGCCGGTTGCAAGGAAGTGCGCGGTGCGCAGCGCAGCCTCCATCACCCCTCCTGTCGCCCCGAATATCACGCCAGCGCCTGTTGAAATGCCCAGCGCAGGGTCGAATTCCTCGTCGGGAAGCGATGCGAAGTCTATTTTCTTCATCTTGATGAGCCGCCCAAGCTCCCGCGTGGTGAGCACGAAGTCCACCCCGCTTTCAAGCTCAGGGCGCGCGGACTCGAACTTCTTCGCCGTGCAGGGCATGATGGAAACAACCGTGATTTTCCTCGGGCTGATGCCCGCCTTTTTCGCGTAATACGTCTTGATGAGCATCCCGAGCATCTCGTGCGGCGAGCGGCAGGTGGACATGTTCCCGATGAGGTCATGGTAGAAGAACTCCATCATCAGTATCCAGCCCGGGCAGCACGTGGTTATCATGGGCAGCACGCCGCCCCTCTCCACTCGCCTCAAAAGCTCGGACGCCTCCTCCATTATGGTCATGTCCGCGCCCAGGTCAACATCGAAAACTTTTGCAAAGCCGCATCTCCTCAGCGCGGCGACCGTCTTGCCCGTGACCAGCGTGCCTGGCGGCATGCCGAACAGCTCGCCAAGCGCCGCCCTGATGGATGGCGCAATCTGCACCACCACGTGCTGGTCGGGGTCATCAAGCGCGGCAACGACCTCCTCGATGTGCGAGCGCTCGGAAATCGCCCCGACAGGGCAATTGAGTATGCACTGGCCGCACCTTATGCAGGCGACATCGGCCAGGTGGTTTT
>JBAZBT010000084.1:0-4581 GCA_041671345.1 Candidatus Micrarchaeia archaeon | reverse complement strand
GTATACCGCGGGACCGTGGAGGAGCAGGTTGTGCTCAGGTCCAAGGAAGTGGAAAAGGCGGTGGAGAAGGGCAGGCATGGCGCCGGCATCAAGGCCAAGCTCCCCATTGCATTGGTTGCGGCAGCCACCCTCCTGGTCTGCGCGATTTTCTCGATTGTTGGGATTTCGCTTACAGGGGGTTTCGGCGCCATAGGGCTGGGCATCATGATTGGCGCCTGGCTTGCATTGGGAATCGCCAGCACGGCGGTGGATGCGGCATTTGCCAAGCCCGAGCGCGCAATTGCCCTCTGGGAAAAGGTGATGGCAATGACCAAGCAGCCCGAGAGCGAAGGGCTGGCGGAGAACCCCGATATGCCCGGCGCGCCAGCAAGCGGCGCCACGGAAAGATGGCTGCTTCCGGGCCAGGAGAATTGACGCCTGCATGCCGCCGGCAGGCCATTATCTTCGCCTCGCAGAGGCTCGGCGCCTAAAAAACAGCGGAGGGTGCTGTTTTTTATATCCTTCCCTTATCATCTTCACAGACAAGAGATATCTTGGCTCATTTTGTGCGGGCATCCCTGGCAGGAAAGCTTTGGGGTGCAGCCCGTTCGCGGGTTTGATGCATCAAGGGATTGCCAAGGGAAAGGAGTGAGAAAATGGGATTCAGCAAGCTTGGCTTAAGCCACAACATACAAAGCGCACTGACGGGCATGGGATTCAAGACGCCCACGCCTATTCAGACGCAGGGCATACCGCTGCTTTTGCAGGGCGAGGACCTCATAGGGCAGGCGCAGACAGGCACGGGGAAGACCGCGGCATTCGGCATCTGCATACTCGAGAGGATTGCGCTCACGCCTGCGAAGAAGGGCAAGGTGCGCGCGCTCATACTTGCGCCCACGCGCGAGCTCGCGGTGCAGATTGCAGGCGAAATCGGGAAAATCGGCGCGCACTCGCAGGCAAGGATACTTGCCATTTACGGCGGGCAGGACATCGAGAGGCAGACAGGGCCATTAAATTCCGGGGTGGACATCGTGGTCGGCACGCCAGGCAGGCTGCTTGACCACATCGAGCGGGGCACCATCAAGCTCGACGCGGTCGAAGTGGTCGTGCTTGACGAGGCGGACAGGATGCTTGACATGGGGTTCATCGAGGACATCGAGAAAATCCTTGGGAAGACGCCTAAGGACAGGCAAACGCTCATGTTCTCGGCAACCATGCCGCCCGCAATACTTGAGCTTTCCAAGAGGTACATGCACGCGCCGCAGGAAGTGAGGGTGTCGGAGGACTCGCTTTCCGTGAAGAGCATAAAGCAGTACTATGTCGAGACCTCGAAGTTCGACAGGCTGAACATGCTGCTTGCGCTTTTGGTCGAGAAGAAGCCGGCGCTGGCGCTCATATTCGCAAGGACAAAGCGCGGGGCGGACAGGTTCAACGAGATACTGGTGGACAGGGGCTTTAAGTCCAAGGCGTTCCACGGCGACCTGAGCCAGGGCCAGCGCGACAGGTCCATGGAGGCGTTCCGCAAGAGCCACATCAACATACTGGTCGCTACCGACCTGGCAAGCCGCGGGCTGGATGTGACGGGCGTCACGCACGTGATAAACTACGACACCACCGACGACCCCATGACATACGTGCACAGGATAGGAAGGACGGGCAGGATGGGCAAGGACGGCGAGGCCATATCGTTTGTCTTTTTCGACCAGACCAGCATGATATCGATCATAGAGAAAGTCACGGACAGCAAGATAGCGGAGCTTAAGATTGAAGTGAAGCCCGAGCTCCTTCCTCGGCGCGTGAACTTCACGTCGCGCCCCAATGAAGGGGAGCACCGGCACGGGGGCGGCTCGCCCCGCGGAAGGTTCGGCAGCCGCGATGGCGGAAGGCGGGAGGGGGGAGAGCGCGGCGGATACGGCTCGCGCGACCGCGGAAGCGGAGGGGGAAGGGGGCGGCCCGATTCCCGCGGCGGCCGTGGCGGATACGGAAGCCGCGACAGCGCGCCCCACGAGGCGAAGGAATATGATTCACGCGGCGGGCACAAGTTCTTCGGAAGGCGCAACTGATTCGGAAGCGCAGCTCCGCTAGGCTCCTTTATTAATTTTCCACCCGACCCTACTGCGGGGTGAAGGCATGGGAATGGTGGATGAATTCTTCGCGTTTTTGAACAAGCACAAGGTGATTGGGCTTGCGGTCGCGTTCATAATAGGCGTGGCTGCGGCAAAGCTCGTCACATCGCTTGTGAACGACATAATAATGCCCATAATCTCGCTCCTCATACCTGGCGGGGACTGGAGGTCGTTCACTATCCAGATTGGCGGCACCGCGGCCCAGCCCAAGAGCCTCCTGATAGGCGACTTTGCAGGCGCACTTGTGGACTTCCTGATAATCGCGCTCGTGGTTTTCATGGTGGTCAAGTTCGTGGTCAAGGAAGAGGCTGCGAAGTAACCAGAACGGAACCCGGTTGTTTTTTAAGGTGTGGGCGGGCAATGGGGGAACATGCGCGCGCCCATATTTTTCCTTTTGATTTTATCTGCCTCAGCGCTCGCATTCCCCGATAACGCATCCTCGCCGGCGCCCCCGCCCGTGCCGCAATCCGACGGGCTCTTGGCGCTGCAGGCGGTGCTTGTCAACGGCACCCCGGCAGCAGGCATGCCGCTTTTGATTTCCGCCACGAAAGCAGGCAGCAGCGCGCCAACCGCGTACCGCCTCATAACAGGGAGGGACGGGAACGTGCTTCTCACGCTTGGGAGGGGGAGCTACCAGCTGGATTGCGTGCTTGACAACATGGCGACAAGCGGCGCGGATTACGCCGCAACCGCCTCGATTTCCGTCCCGGGCGAGCAGAACCTCACCCTTGCGTTCTACCCGGCAGGCAGCGTGGCTGCGGCCGCGCTTGAGGGAGGGCAGGTGGTGCCATTCGCAACCATGCACGCCTCGTGCGCATCGGACTGGTTTGACTACGAAATGATAAACGGCGCTGATGCGCAGGCAGGGCAGGCGGGCGACTTCATATTCCGCGCGCTTCCCGCAGGCACCTGCGTGATATCCGCATCCACCCAGGCGTCGGCAGGCTCGGTGCAGGTCAATGTCGGGCAGGGGACGCTCTCGTCCGTCCAGGTGGAGCTTCGGCCGAAAGCATTGGCGCCGACAGACATCGCCCTGGCGCTTGCAGCAATCGCAGTGCTGGCCGTCCTTGTTTATTACTTGCTCTTCGCGAAGAGGAAGCAGCCTGAAGCGGCTGCGCAGGATGCGGCACCTGAAAAGAAAGCGCCAATGAAAAAATCCGGGAAGGCGCATGCGAAGGAAAAACCAGGGGCAATGAAAGAGGCGCGCAAAACAGCCTTGCGCGAGGCAGCGCCTCGCGGCGCTTCAGCACGCATGCCCGCGCAGCAGAAAGCCTCGGCATTCGACGCGGACGGCGAGAAGGCGCGCGCCGTGCTTTCCACGCTTTCCGAGCGGGAGGCGGACATAGTGCGCCTTCTTTGCGCATCAGGGGGCAAGGCAAAGCGCTCCACCATGCAGCACAAGCTCCTTATCCCAAAGACATCGCTGCTCCGCAATTTGCGCTCGCTTGAGCGGAAAAACATCGTGAAGCTCATCCCGTTCGGCAGGAACCTGGTTGCCGAGCTTGAGCGCAGCCTGTTCGAGTAGCTTCTTCGGCGTAAAAATTAGATCGGACCGCGAAAGCTTTATATATGGGTCCCGGGCGCGCGCCGCGCATCCCTTATAAGCAAAAACCATCGCAGCTTAGTTTGCGCGGGCAGCAGGCGCTGCCGCGCGGAAAAAAAAGAAAATAACATTTCAAGAAAAAAAACGGAAAATAAAAATGGAAGGTGGGATGTATGCAGAAAGGATTCGTGAATTTCGCATTCGCGCTCTTTGCGGCGCTCTTGCTCGTGGGAAGCGCGTTTGCAGACGGCAACGCCAGCCAGGCTTGCTCTGACTCGCACCTGATGTATGTTGGCGGGTTGCAGGAGAATGTCGGAAGCTTTGTTGTCCGCCTTGACGACGTGACGGCCACGGCAGCAGGCGTAGGCGCGGTGGAGACCATATTGTTAAATGGCGTCCCCCTGGCGCAGCTGGCCATTCCGGTGCAAACCACCCAGACGTACACTGCCCTGGGCGGCCAGACAATCACGCTGGGCGTGTGCGAGGCGTCAGTGGGAAGCGGCAATAATGCCGGCAAGTGGGCAAAATTGACATACAGCATATCATCCCCGGCAAACCAGCCGCCCGCAATAACCACCTTGGGCGGCCCGGCATCCCTTGCAGTCGGCCAGTCCGGGACCTGGACGCTCGCCGCTTCCGACCCTGACGGGATTAATTTGCAGTATGCCGTCAACTGGGGCGATGGGAACAGCGACCCGGCGGTTTCTTTCACAACGTTCCAGCAGAGGTACTCGTACCACTCTTATTCGCAGCCAGGAACATACACCGTGGCAGTCACGGTGACTGATGCCGCGGGCGCAACCGTCCAGTCCACCATCACCACCACGGTGACAGGCACCGCCGGCCAGCCAGACCTGGCGGTCGAGGCGCTTTCAATCTCAACCGACCGCAACGGCGTCACCAGGTTCGTGCCCACCATAAAGAACGAGGGCA
>JBAZBT010000083.1:0-4615 GCA_041671345.1 Candidatus Micrarchaeia archaeon | reverse complement strand
CCCCCCCCGTCAGCTTCATCACAAGCCGGCAAAGCCCGCGCACCTTGCCCCCGAGCGGATGGAGCCTGCCCCCATCTTCGGGCCCGCTGCCCGAAGGGGCGATGCCTTTCAGGCGGCTGCCGCCATCGCCCTTCATCTCCCCCCACCAGTCCGTGCTTGGGAAATTGTTTTTCGCCTTTATCGCAAAGTCAACAAGGTAGGGGATTACCAGTATCGCGCCTGCCGACTCCAGGTTGCCCACAATCACCGAAACCGCGAGCGCGCCGCCGATGAGGAGGGTGCCTATGTCGCCGATGAACACGCGCGCGGGGTACCAGTTGAAGCGCAGGAACGCTGCAAGCGCGCCCAGCATGGCAACCGATATCAGGCCCATTTCCGTCGAGCCGTTCGCCACCGCCAAGAGCGCGACGCACGCGAATATCACGCACCCCATCCCCGCCTCCATGCCGTTGAAGCCTGCAAGCATGTTCGTCAGGTTCGCAGCCACCGTGACCCCGAGCGGGATGAGCACGATGATGTAGAAGATGCCAAAGTCAAGCGGCCCCAAAAACGGGACGGATATGGTGGTGCTCCCCGCGGCGGCCAATGCCACAAGGGGAAGCGCGGCAACCATGGGCAGGACCGCCTTCACGTCCTTCCTCATGTCGAACAGGTCGTCGAAAATGCCGATGAGCGCTATTATCGCCATGGTGAGCATGGCGGCCATTATCTCCTCAAGGCTGAACTGGTAGCCCATGAATGTCTTCATTGCCATTGCGAGCAGAAGCGCGCCCACCACGCCCATCACGATGCCCAGCCCGCCCATCTCGGCAACCTCGGGCCTGCCGGGCTTGTTGACGTCGCGCCCGGAAATGCCCGCCGCCATCATCTTCCTTATCACCGCCGGCATGGCGAACGATGTGATGCAAAAGGCGGTCACCAGCACGGCTGCGAGGAATGCAACGTCCACCATCAGTTCACCTTGTAGACCGCCACGCCCGCAAATTCCTTTTCAAGCGCCACGCGGCCGTCCTTGCCGGAATACATCTCCACAAGGTGCGGCGGCACGCCTCCTTCCTCAACAACAAGCATCCTGTTCGCCTTGTCGCTTGCCGGCTTCTTGTCGGAGAGCATCACCATGCGCGGAAGCGGGACCGGCGCATAATAGTTCCCGTAGCCGTCCAGCGCCGCGCCGTCCTTGAGGGCGAATTTCCCGTCGGGCAAAACCTCCCGCGCAATCAGCCTCCCCTGCTGCGAAATGAACAGCGCATAGGCGGTGCCGCTGCTGGTGTAATTCTGCGCATAGTAATAGACGCCGAACCCGCCTTTTGCGGAAAGCGTTTCCAGCGTGGGCAGGGAAATAAGGATGTATGAGCCGGATTCGGCGCCCGCACTGCCCGCGAGCAGCATCTTCTCCACGTCCGCCCCCTGCGTGCGCGGCACGCCCGGCAGGTAGAACGCCAGCGCGTCCACCCTCTCAAGCGTGGACAGCTTCTGCACGCCTTTCTCCGAAAGGTAGGACAATGCCTCGGCAAGCGCCGGGTCGGTATAGTCGGGATAGCCCTGCTTTTGCGGCGGCATCTGGATGAATATCGCGAAGAACACCGAGAAGAGCAGGAGCGAAGCGCCCATCACCGAAAACACCGCGCGCGCGTTGTAGTCGTAGAAATGGAGCACCAGCGGCGCAAGCACGCCCAGCATCGCAGCAGCGCCAAGCGCTGGGTAGATTGCCCCCCCGCTGTACACGAGCCCGAACACCACGAAAAACGCGCAGGCAAAGACGGCCGCAAGCTTCGCCCCCTTTGCCAGTTCCCCCTCCATCCTGGCCGCCCCCTCGGCGACCGGGAACACCAGGAGGATTGCCGCGGCAAGGGGCGAAAAGCCCGAAAGCGCCAATGCAAGGAGCAGCAGGGCGAAATACTCGGAATCGCGCGCGCCGAAAAAGAAAAGCCCTGCGCAGGCCGCCGCGCCTGCAAAAAGGAACGGCATGCCGCCGGCTACCTGCAGCAGGCTATCCGGCGAGAACGCAAGCAGGGACTTGTCGGGCGACAAAAAGCACGCCGCGGCAAAAACGACCGCCAGGGCGCCAAGCATCGCCAGGTAGCCCTTCCCCTCCTTCTTTTTATGATGGGCAAATGCGAATGCCGCCACGGACGCAATGCCTGCAAGCGCAAACGCCGCGTTCACATAGCCTGCCGCGAACCCCAGCGCCGCCGCGGCGAGCAGCATCCCTGGCCTGCCGGGCTTGTGCACAAAGGCTGCAAACGGGACGGTGAACGCGGCAAAAAGGAACATGGCTAACTGCGCGCTCCCGTAAATCCCGGGCAGGAACGAAAGCGCCACCGTGGCGCAAAGGGCAAAAAGCACGGTTGCAAACACCGACTGCGCCTTCCTGTATGCCATCTGCCTGCATGCAAGGTAAACCAGCACCGAGCCAATTGCAAGCAGCACCGGGGGGAAAATGAGCAGGAAGCCCACAACCGCCTGCGCGGACATGGCGGGCATCCCCATCAATGACGCGTAGATTTTCTCAAGCGCAGAGGCGGCCGCAATGTGCGCCGTCAGCGCGCCGCCTGCCGCGCCCGACGCGGCCTGCATAATCTGCACTGCCGCGCCGTATTCCGGGAGCGTGGACTTTGCCACGAACTGCCCCAAGCCCAGCGGCAGTAGGAAAACAATGAGGACGGCAATAATTTCCCTGGCATCAAATTCCATCGCAAGCACCTACTTTTTCGTTCTTTCCTTCTCCAGAAGCTCAGAAGCTTTTTTTGCAGAAATGTCATTTTCTGAAATCATCATCGCGGCAATGCTGTCCGCCTCCCCGCCCGACGCGCCTGCGGCAATCGCCAAGTTCTTCGCATGGAGCCCCATATGCCCCCTCTGTATCCCCTCGCCGGAAAGCGCGCGCAATGCCGCAAAATTCTGCGCAAGGCCCACCGAGGCGATGATGCATGCAAGCTCCTGGGAAGTCTTCACCCCCAATATCGCAAGCGCAGCCTGCGCGGAGGGGAGCGAGCGCGTCGCCCCTCCCACAATGCCGACGGCCATGGGAAGCTCAATCTCCCCCTCCAAATCGCCATTCGGCAGCTTCCGAAAGCGCGTGAGCGAGCGGTACCTGCCGCCAGACGCGGCAAACGCATGCGCGCCTGCCTCGATTGCGCGCCAGTCGTTGCCGGTTGCCACGCAAACGGCGTCGATGCCGTTCATTATGCCCTTGTTGTGCGTGCACGCGCGGTAAATGTCGACGTCCGCAAATGCGAAGCCGTCCAGCACGCCGTCCACAGAATCCGCGCCTATGGTGTCGCGCTTCCAGACAGCCTTTGCCTTCACCAGCCTCTTCACTGCCAGGTTGGAAAGTATCCGGAGCCTCACTTTCCCCCCCGACACTTCCTCTATCTTGGGCGCCACGCCCTCCAATATCGTGTTTATGGTGTTCGCTCCCATGGAGTCTCGCACGTCAACGTCAAATTCCGCGATTGCCATCTCCCCGCGTTCCGTCGGCAATGCCCTTGCGGCAAAGCCCCTGATTCCGCCCCCGTATTTTGCAATGCCCGCGGCATATGGCTCCGCCGCCTTGATTATCTCGGCTTTTTTGGAGTTGAGCTCGCGCACCGCCTTTCCCGCGTCCTTCAGGCCCACTACCTGGACCTGCCCCACCATGACAGGCGCGTCCGCAACCGCGAAAAAGCCCCCCGTTTCCCTGCAAAGCTTTGCGCCATTGCTTGCGGCTGCGACCACGGACGGCTCCTCTATCGCCATG
The DNA here is from genome assembly GCA_041671345.1 of Candidatus Micrarchaeia archaeon. Lineage (GTDB taxonomy): Archaea > Micrarchaeota > Micrarchaeia > Anstonellales > Anstonellaceae > UBA10161. Next base: position 876 of record JBAZBT010000083.1, on the reverse strand, counting down.
GGGACCAGCACTTCCCTGTTGTTCACGCGGAAGTTCGTTGCCACGCAAAGCGGCATGGCGGAGACGCCAAGCGCGTTTTCCGCCATCCTCCCCGCCACCTCGAAGCCAAGCGGGCAGTCCGATGCCAGCTGCTTTTTCTGCCCGTCGGTAAGGGACGCCATCTCGGCAACCTTTGCAATCCTTTCGCCCCTTGTTAGCTTGTAAAAGCCTGAAATTGCGGATGTTTTCCCTTCGCCTGCCATGCCAATCCCTCATTGCTTCCTGTTCGCTTCCATGCAGCAAATCATCTTGTAAACCAGCCTTGCGGCCAAAAAGTCGGACGCCTGCTGCCCGGGAATGGGGGCGAGCTCCACCACGTCAAACCCTATGACGCGCCTGCTTTCGCACACTTTTTTCAAAAGCGAAACAGCCTGCTTCCACCTCATGCCCCCGGGCTCGGGCGTGCCAACGGCAGGGCATTCGGACGGGTCAAACACGTCCAGGTCTATGGTGATGTACACGTCCTTGCCGAGCTTCTTCACCACGGCGCCCTCGTCAAACTCCACGCCGAAAATGTCGCATTTTTTCTTCCTTATTTCCTCGGCCTCTTCAAGCGAGTAGCTCCTGATGCCGACGGAAACCGCGTGCAGCCTCTCCCTGCACCTTCTCATCGCGCAGGCATGGTTGCACTTCGTCCCCTCGTACTCGTCCCTCATGTCGGCGTGCGCGTCCAAATGAAGCACCGAAACGCCGCCCGCGCCTTTCCTTTCGGCAATGGCATTGAAGGCGCCAACAGAGACCGAGTGCTCCCCGCCAAGCAATATGGGCACCTTTCCCTCGGCCAGCACCGCGCCCACGGCTTCCTGCACGTGCCCGCAGTGCTTCTCAGGAGAGTAA